>DATAMS010000078.1:0-6532 GCA_036260495.1 Thermoanaerobaculia bacterium | reverse complement strand
ACGACGAGGCGGTCAGCTTTCTGAAGCGCTTCCGCGAAGAACGGCCCGAGGGAACATCGTTCATCCTGGCCGTGCGCGATCCGAATCTGGAGGTGGCGATCGAGTCCACGCACGTCAGCGCCATCGTGAACAAGCCGATCGAGATCGACACGCTGGCGCATGCGGTCCGCGAATGTGCGCTGGTCGTTCCGCTGCCCGACGAGCCCTTGAATTGCCCTCCGGCGGAGAGCGACTTCCGATCGCACTTCGACGACAGCGGCGCGTTTTTCAATTGAGCGCAGTGTGATCGATGCCATCGGCTGGGCGAGCTCGGTCATCCTCGTCCTGATGATCGCCGCGCAGATTCACAAGCAGTGGAAATCAGGAACGAGCGAAGGCGTCTCGACATGGCTTTTCATCGGTCAGCTCGCCGCATCCACCGGCTTCACGATCTATAGCCTGCTGCTTCGCAACTGGGTTTTCTCCGTGACCAACGGCGTGATGCTCCTGAGCGGCGTGCTGGGATGGGCGATCACGGTCCGGCAAAAGCGGCGCGCGCGATCGTGAGCGGTGCGCCGCGCGCAACCGCGTAGAATCCCGCCCTTCATGGAACCGCGGCGCAAAGGGATTCTGCTGATCATCGGCGCTGCGCTGCTCTGGTCGACGGGCGGTATCGGCATCAAGGCGATCGCCGATTCCGCGCTCAAAGTCACGTTCTATCGCTCCCTCTTCGCCGCCGTCGCGCTGATGCTTTTCCTCGGGCGCGGCGTCTGGGCGCGGCGGCAGTGGAAATCGACCACCGCATTCATCATCGCCATCATCAGCTACGGCGGATGTCTGACGTCATTCGTCATCGCTACGAAATGGACGACGGCGGCGAACGCGATTTTCCTGCAGTACGCCGGTGTCGTATGGGTCCTGCTCTTCTCGCCGCTGGTTGTGCGCGAGCCGATGCGCACGCGCGATGCCGCCGCCATCACCGTGGCCTTCGCAGGCATGGCCCTTTTCTTCGTTGGCCGCTTCGAAGCGCACGGCATGGCCGGAAACGCCATGGCCCTCCTCTCCTCAGTCTTCTTCGCGTCGCTGATTCTCGTGCTGCGCCGCGAGCAACGCGCCGCGCAGGCCGCCGTGACGTGGGGCAACGTCGTTTGCGCGCTGGCCGTGCTGCCATTCGTCGCGCACGATCTCGCACTCACGCCGCGCTCCTTCGCCGTTCTCGCCTTCCTCGGCATCTTCCAGATCGCCATCGCCTACGTGCTCTTCGTGCGCGGCCTCGCATTTGTCACGGCCACGCAGGCCTCGCTGACCGGAATGCTCGAGCCGGTCTCGAATCCAATCTGGGTCTTCCTCTTCCTCGGCGAACGACCATCAGTCTTCGCGATCGCCGGCGCACTGGTCGTCCTCGCCGCGATCGCCGGCCACACGCTGGCAGGGGAGCCAGCGATGGATCTGCCAGCTCCGGATTGATGCCGGTCGCGCCTTATGTGCGGCTCGCCTTATCTGAACTACCGCTTCTTCCACATTCTGGGCAGATCGGGATCGTCAGTAAGGTATTGCTCGCGATAGCTCTTGTCTTTGACGATCTTCGTCGCGATTGCGCGATAGTCCAGTCCATACAGATTCGGCGTGAGAATCTCCACCTTCCCGAATTGTGTGCGGTTCGCGTTTCTGAAGTAAAGCGCTTCCAGCCATTGACCGTCGCCGCGTTCTGCCGGTGTTTCGACGTAGTACGCGAACCGCCAGTTATGTTCGCGTTTTCCCGTACGCGGTTCAATGAGGTACCACACGCCCATGTCGCGATATTAGCGCGTCGACCTAATCAGCAGACAGTGGCCACTAGATCCATTCGAAGTGCGCACACCAATCAAGCGCCCGCAACAATCGGACACCTTCTCCCCATCTGAAAAGCGATGGGGAGAGGGGCGCTCGATTGAGAGGAGGCGTACATGTGACTGTGAGAAAGCGATCTACGCAATCCCGAACAGCGCGATCGCGTACTGGATGTTCGGATCGTTTGTCGTGTTGTCGGTTGTTGCTCCGTAGACGATGGCGCTTCCGGAGCCGACCGTGATCGAGATCGACTGGTTCGGGCCGATGACCGTGCCGCCGAAGAACGATGTCGAGTCCACTTGCTCGAACCAGTTCGGCAGGTAGGCCTTTGTCACCGTCTTGAGCGCCGTTCCGTTCGTGTCGCGCAACACGGCAGTCAGTGTCGCGCCGGAGAAGAAGGTGCGCACGCCGATGTTGAAGCGCGTTTTCGACGGATCGACTGGCGCCACGAGGAACGCAGTGAAGCCCGCGTTGATCACCCGTGCGTCCGTCGGATCGACCACATCCTCGGTGAGTCCCGACGTGCCGAGGGTGCCGGCATCGTTGAAGACTCGGGTGATGACTACAGGTTTCGTCGCCCCCGGCGTGGTGATGAGATCGACGCTGCCGAGTCCGGAGCGGCCGAAGGTGGCCACGATGTCGTTGTACGTCACGACCTGGTTCGCGCCGACGTTGTAACTGATCGTCGGATCGGACGACGTACCGCTGGTGCTTGACGGATGAAAAACAAGCTTGCCTGTGATGGAGCCGCTCGACGCTGACGCGCCGAAGAGGAGCTGCAGCGAAGTCTTGAAGTTCGAACCGAGGCCGCCTGCGGTGGAGCCGACGACCGGGATGTAGCCGCGCACCAGTTCGGTCGCCGTGCCCGTGCCACCGATTGCGAGCGGTGATCCCGAAAACGAACCGGCGGTGATGTCGACGCTTCCGGTGACGTCGGAGCCGAAGACCACGAAGCCGGCTGTCGGAAAGCCGAAGAAGCTCCCGGCATTGCCGCAATTCGTAACGCGCGTAACGCCGATGAGATCGCCCTGCTGGACGGAGACCGCGGGCGACATCGCCAGATTCGACTCGCCGCCGGACGGCGTGAACGGACCGCGCTCGGCCGTCATCGTCAGCGTGTTGCCGCTTCGGCGGAAGAACTTGATCTTCACCGCATTCGTGCAGCCTGACGACGACCAATAGAGATGCACCGAAGTCACGCTGCCGGTCGCACTCGCAGGCGAAACGAGATCGATGTCCGTCCGCGTGGCCGCGATGGCCAGATCGCTCGCGTTCGGGCTGCCGGAGAAATTGGGACCGATCGTCAATACCTGAGAAAAGAGTGGTGCTGCCAGCAGAAGAAGAATGAACGACAGAAAAAGTGAGCCCTTGCGCATGCGAACGCCTCCTTGAGCCATCATCTGCATGTCAGGACTTTGCCTTGTGACCACGCGCACATTTCATCTTGCGCCTGCTTCTTGCAGAATGGCGACCGCGTGTCCGCATTCGAATTGATCGAGCCGGCGACCGGGCAACCGTTCGCCACGATTCCGCAGGCGACGGCTGATGGTGCCGGTGCCGCGATCCGCCGCGCCGCCGCAGCCTTTCCGAAATGGCGCGCGGTCAACACGCGCAGCCGCGGCCGGATCCTGATGCGCCTCTCGCAACTGATTCGCGACCATGCGGACGAGTTGGCGAAACTGGAGTCGCGCAACGTAGGCAAACCGATCCGCGATTCGCGCGATGAAGTCGCACTCGCCGCGAACTGCTTCGAGTACTACGCGGGAACGACGAACAAAACCGGCGGCCAGACGATCCCCGGCGCGGCGCCCGGCGTGCTGATGACGTTCCGCGAGCCGGTCGGGGTCTGCGGCATCATCGTGCCCTGGAACTTTCCGATCGCCATCACCGCGTGGAAATCATCACCCGCGCTGGCGATGGGAAACACGGTCGTGCTCAAACCGGCCGAGCAGACGCCGATGACGGCGCTGCGGCTCGCTGAGCTGGCGCTGGAAGCGGGGATGCCCGAGGGAGTCTTCACGGTGCTCACTGGCCCGGGATCGGTCGTCGGTGAGGCCATCCTCACGCATCCGCTCGTCCGCAAACTCGCCTTCACCGGCTCGACCGAAGTCGGACGGCGCGTGATGGAACTTGGATCGCGCGACATCAAACGCGTCAGCCTCGAGCTCGGCGGCAAGTCGGCCAACATCATCTTCGACGATTGCGATTTCGATCGCGCCGTCGCCTCCGCGGTCTCGTCATCGCTCGGCAATGCTGGGCAGGATTGCTGCGCGCGAAGCCGCATCCTCGTGCAGCGCTCGATTCACGATCGTTTCGTACAGGCGCTCACCGATGCGTTCGAGAAAGTGAACGTCGGCGATCCGCTGGCCGATGCCACCGAGATGGGACCGCTCGTGACGCGTTCGCATCGCCAGCGGGTGATGTCGTACATCGATGCAGGACGATCGGAAGGCGCCACGCTCGCGGCCGGCGGCAAGGCTCGCGAAGGCGCCGGAACGTATCTCGATCCGACGGTCTTCGTCGACGTGAAGCCGGAGATGAAAATCGCACGCGAGGAAATCTTCGGTCCCGTCGTCGCCGTGATGCCGTTCGATTCCGAGGAGGACGGCGTGCGGATCGCGAACGATTCGATCTACGGTTTGTCCGGCTCGATCTGGACTCGCGACGGCTCGCGCGCGCTGCGCGTGGCCCGCGCGTTCGAGACCGGCAATATCTCCATCAATTCCGGCAGCAGCGTGCATCTGGAAGCGCCGTTCGGTGGCGTGAAACAAAGCGGCATCGGACGCGAACTGGGTCTGGCCGCGCTCGATGCGTACACGGAGTGGAAGACGGTTTACATTGACGTGAGCTGAGGGAGTCGCTTGTCGGGAGCCGGGCGTCGGGGCGATATGCTCAACTCTCAATCTCCCACCCCCGACTCCCGACAAACGACCCCCGAGGAACCATGCAAGGCCGCATCGACACCGACACACTCAAACGACTCGTCGCCGACGACGAGATCGATACCGTCATCGCCGCGTTTCCCGACATGTATGGACGGCTCGTCGGCAAGCGCATCACCGGCCGCTTCTTTATCGACGAGGTTCTGCCGCACGGCATGCATGCCTGCGATTACCTCCTCGCGTGCGACATGGATATGGATCCCGTTCCCGGCTACGCCTTTACGTCGTGGGCGAAGGGTTACGGCGATTTCCGGCCGCTTCCCGATTTCAACACCTTGCGAGTGGCTTCGTGGCTTCCGAAGACGGCGCTGGTGCTTTGCGACGTTTATCAAGAGAAGGCGCATGAGCTGGTTCCGGTCGCGCCGCGCAGCATGTTGCGTCATCAACTCAAACGCGCTGCGGACTTGGGTTTCTCCACAATGGCCGCATCAGAGCTGGAGCTGTACGTCTTCAAGGATTCTTATGAAGCTGTCGCCGAAAAAGGCTTCATCAACGCCACGCCAATCGGTCGCGTGATCGAGGATTACCACATCCTGCAAGGGACGAAAGAAGAACACGTCATTGGCGCGATCCGCTCTCATCTCGAGCGCTCCGGCGTGCCGGTCGAATCGTCGAAAGGGGAGTGGGGACCGGGACAGCAGGAGATCGGATTGCGTTACGCCGATGCGCTGGAGATGGCGGATCGACACTCAATTTATAAGCACGCGGCGAAAGAGATTGCATGGCAGCAGGGGCACGCAATCACCTTCATGGCCAAATGGGACGAGCGTTATGCCGGTTCGTCCTGCCACATTCACATGTCGCTCTGGGACGAGACCGGAAAGAAGCCGCAATTCGCCGGCAACGAATCTCTCGGCGACATTCACTGCTCCTCGACGTTCCGCTGGTTTCTTGGCGGTTGGATGAAGCACATCCGCGAGCTGTTCGCGTTCTTTGCGCCGTATCCGTCGTCGTACAAGCGCTATGTAGCCGGTTCCTTCGCGCCAACCGGCATCGCCTGGAGCTTCGACAATCGCACAGCCGGATTCCGCATTGTCGGGCACGGCCCGTCATTACGAATCGAATGCCGCGCTCCGGGAGCCGACGCGAATGTCTATCTCGCCTTCGCCGCCGCCATCGCCGCGGGACTCGACGGCGTGACCAATCACATCGAGCCGCCGCCGGCATTTGAAGGCGACGTCTACAAAGCAGCGTCCGACCTTCCGCACATGCCGCATTCATTGAACGAATCGATTGCGGCACTGGCCGAGAGCGCGTGGGCGCGTGAGGTATTCGGCGAGAACGTCATCGATCACTACTTGCACTTTTTTCGCACCGAACAGAGGAAATTCGACGCCGTAGTCACCGACTGGGAAAGGCGCCGGTATTTCGAAATGGCATGAGTTTGAAGAGTGAAGTTAGAAGAGTGAAGAGTGAAAGCGGCGACGGCATGGTTCCTTTTCACTCTTCACTCTTCTGACTTCGCTCTTATGGAGAAACGATGCGCCTTGCAGACAAAGTAGCTCTAATCACCGGCGGCGGTTCTGGAATCGGCAAAGCATCCTGCCTGATTTTCGCCAAAGAAGGCGCCAAAGTCGTCGTCGTCGATCTGAAACTCGATACTGCTGAGGCGACTGCGGACGAGATTCGAAAAGCCGGCGGCGATGCGAAGGCGTTTGCGGCCGATGTCTCCAAAGCGGACGACGCCGAGGCGATGGTTCGCTTTGCGGAAGAAAGCTACGGCAAGCTGAATGTCGTTTTCAACAATGCAGGAGTTTTTCATCCCGACGACGACTCGGTGA
>DATAMS010000070.1:0-12219 GCA_036260495.1 Thermoanaerobaculia bacterium | reverse complement strand
CTCGGCCGGATCGACCAGTCGATAACGCACATGCGGCAGATCCTCGCCCGGCACGCCGAGCTTGCGCGGATTGCCCTGCGTTCCCATCGCCAGGATGACGTTGGCGGCATCGAATTCATCGCCCTTCGCTGTCTTGACCTTGAACCGCGAACCTTCCTTCTTCACCGAGCGCACTTCTGCGTTGAAGACGACATTGAGCTTTTTCTCACTCACATGTCCGCCCCACGCCGCAAGAATCGATTCGCGCGAACCAGCTTTGAATGGCACTTCGCCCCGCGCCGGAATCAGCATCGGCTCGGCCATCACGTACTTGCGCGCCTGATACGCATCGATCGTGTCGGCGAGATGGTCCGTGCGCTCGAGCAGTGCGTAGGAAAGTCCGTTGGTCTGTGCGTGGGATGCCGCCGCAAGCCCCGCGGGTCCGGAGCCGACGATGATCAGGTCGAGGGTCTGCATGACGTTATGGTTGTCTCAATCCATGTCTGAAACCGTTTCACGCGGAGCCGCGGGGATGCGGAGAAAAGAGCCCTCACTTCATCATTTCCCGTTCGGTCGATTGTTGCCGCTTCACATTCGACGCGAGATTGAACGTCAGGATGATCTTGCCGAGGCGGACGAGATCGCCATCGGCGAGGAGGCGCTTCTCCGACAGCTTCTCGCTGTTGACGAACGTGCCGTTGCGGCTGCCGAGGTCTTCGATCGTGAAGCCGTCTGCGCCGCGGAGGATGCGGGCGTGCTTCGCGGAAACGCTTGGATCGCGCAACGCAATCGCGTTCACGGCGGTGCGGCCGATCGTTGAGGATTCTTCCAACAGAGGATGCATCACGCCGTCGTCCGCGGTGAGCGTGGCCACGAACGGCCGCTCGGTGGATTGGCCAGTTGGTCCGACGGTATTGGCGGCCGTCGCGGGCGACAGCGGCTCGATTAACGTCGGCGGCTGCTCGTCCGCAAATGCAGTTGGAGGCGGCGCAGTTGGCGTGGGCGCGGAGAGTGTGGCCGCCTTTTCCGGCGCGGGTGCTGGCTCGGCAACCGGTGAGACGACCGCGGTTGCAAATACCGGCGGAGCAACGTTCGGCGCTCCTGCATCGCGCGACGTCGCATCAGGATCGCCGAATGGCTCGATGAGCCCCGTCATCTGCAGACGCTTCACGATCGGATAAAGATCGGCAGGCGCGCGGCCGCTATCGCTCTTCAGTTGCGCGAGCGACTTGCCGGACCCGATCTGGAAGAGGAGTTGGAACTCCTCGGGTGTAAGACTGATCTCGCCCGGCGGCCGGTTGACGACACGAAACTTGATGCTGTCATCCGGGTAGAGATCGGCAAGCCGCCTCGCTTCCGTGATCCGCATCTCCGCCTCGGCGATGAGGGCTTCGATGTCCGCAGCGGTGCTCTCTGGAATCACGACATCGTCGAGAAACGTGAACGAGCCGTCGCTCCACTGGAGCAGCTTTGCGATTGCGTCCGCGGCATCCGAAGCGCCCACTGATTCGGTGCCGATGACCTGGCCGCCGCGCAACGCGATCCGAACGTGGCTGCCCTCGGACTCCGCATCGAACGTGCCTTCCTTCGCGGTCCGGGCAACGAACGCGAGAAGATCACGCACTCCGAAATGGAGAAGACTTCCTTGCAGCACGATGCGCATGGGTAAATTCTAGCAGTGAAGTTGCGGTGCCTCCGCGCTTACCGCACTCGGGCGGGACGCCCGAGTGCCCGCGGTCGAGACGACCGCACTCCTCACTTCTTCGCGCGTAATCGGATGTCCGCATCCAGGCGATGGCGGCCCTCGGGCCACGATTTCAGGAACGCGCGCCACATCGCGGTGCGGTCCATCGATGTGGCCAGCTCGAAATCGACGGCTTCCTGGCGGCAGCGCTTCGCTTCTTCCATCCGCGGCGAGCCGGGATGTTTATCGATGAACTTCGTCCACGCCCCCGCCGTTCCCTTCTCCCACGCCTGCTGAAAGTCGCGCTCTTCTTCCGCCTGACGCTCCGGCGGGCGGATCACACGGCCGAGCGCTTCTCGCGCCGCATCGCCGACCAGCGTCCCAGGCGGATGCGCCTCGGCCAGCCGCTGCAGCGCGTTCCGATCGCCATCGGCTTCCTTCGCGCGCACGCCCGCGAGCAACTCCAGCTCGAAGAGGCGCGCCTTCGCTTCCGTCGTATCCGATCCCTCGGGGACCTTGGCGAGATAGTCTCGATAGGCGGAGATGGTGTCGATCGCCTTCGTCTTTCGCCATTCCAGCGCGGAGTCGAAGGTCTTCATCGGGCCACGTCGCAGACGAGCGACGGACTCGCGCGTGAGCGTGCCGGCTGGCGCGGAGAGAAACGGTTGCAGCGCCGCCGACATCTCGCGCGCGTCGGCGAAGCGGCGGCGGCGATCCTTCTCCAGCGCGCGCATCACCACCACCTCGAGCGACGCTGACCAATCGCCGTCAGGCTTCGCTTCGGAGAAACGGCGCGGCGGCTGCGTGAGGTGTTTCATGATGTAGCCCTGCGGCGTCTCGCTGGCGAACGGTGGAACGCCGAGGAGCATTTCGTACAGCACGACGCCGAGCGCGTAGAGATCGGCGCGGCCGTCGAGCTGCTCGCCGTCATCGATGCTGCCGAGCTGCTCGGGCGACATGTACTTCGGATTGCCGATGAGAATCCCCGCTTGCGTGGCCATTTCGCCCGACGGGGTGTTCACATCTTTTGCGATGCCGAGGTCGATGATCTTGGCGAGGAAGGAGCCGTCTTCATCGTACGAGAGCATCACGTTGTCGGACGAGATGTCGCGGTGCAGCAGACCGCGTCGATGGATGTGATCGAGTCCCGACAAAACCTGCACCGCCACGTCGGCGGCCAGCGCCAGCGGGAACGGCCCGTTCGCTCTCCCCCACTGCCGCACGGTCGTCCCGTCGATGAACTCCGTGACCATGTAGCTGCCGCCATCGCCGATGAAAAAGTCGTGAACGACGGCGATGTTGGGATGGTGAATCTGCGTGGCCAGCCGCGCCTCGCGCAGGAATCGCGCGCGGTAGCCTTCGTCCGCAAGCATCGCTTCCTTCATCACCTTGATGCAGCGAAAGACGTTGAGGTGGACGTGCTGCGCTTTGAAGACGTCACCCATCCCGCCGCCGCCGAGGCGAGTCAGAATCTCGTACTTGCCATCGAGCACCTTGCCGGGCCCGAGCCCGGAAATGCCGAGCGAGTCACCGCTGGCCATGGCTTCTCCCTGATCCTCGGCGATCAGAATACCGTGAAAGGAAGACGGGATGGGCGTGTCGCCGGTACTCGCTCGCCCGACCTGGTTCCATTCGCCTCGCGACCTTCGAAGAACGTCGTCAAGGAATTTCGGAAAAGTACCATAATGACGGGCAGGAGGAAGCGCTATGGTCCGGTATGCCCGTCTCCTCGTTGCCACAGGTTCTTCGCTGCTGCTCCTTTGCAGTTTGACGATGTGGAGTTGCTCGAGCCGCAAAGCGCGAACGCAAGCGCCAGCCGCGTCGGTGCAGCCGGCAACCGGGCCGCTCATTCGCACGCCCATCCTTACGCCATCGTGCGGAAGCGATGGTGGCGCGCTCGACATCACCTGTCCGGCCTTCCCGAACACCACGCCCACCGCCCAGCCGCAATGGGACTACTTCGCCTGGAACAGTTTCATCGCCGCGAACTGGCCAGCGATCGATCCCGCCTCGAACAACGAACAGCGCGGCTTCCCGGACACCTCGCAGTTCTTCACCAGCGCACAATCAACGTCACTTCTGACATGGGAAACGTTCAAGGAAAAGCGAGAGCTCTTTCTCTATCCGCCCGTGATTCCGCCGAATCCGCCAATCATTCCCCAGCCATGGAACGCGGCGCCGAGCTACGGTCCTGTCTCCGGCCAGATCCCACTCTGTCCCAGCAGTCCTTCACCTTCCGCTGCTGCGATGCACGCCGGCGATCCGCATTCGCCGCGACGGTTCTTTGGCTCCGGCGGCGAGATTCTCGACAGTCTCGACGAGACGGTCGAAGTGGCGTCGGAGGCGCTCGAGTCGCAGGGGCAGCTCTGCTCGGGCGTCCCGAATCCAATGTGCGGAACCACTAGCCAGGCCGGCTGCTGCCTCGTTCAACACCTCCCCGTCGGTCCTCGGGTATGGAAAGGCTTGCCAACAAAACCGAATCCGCAGCCGGTTATTTACGAAGTCAAAGTCAATTACGATTTCTTCAACTACGTGATTCAGAATCAGTATTACCTCGACACCGTTACAAAAGGCGTCAATGGTGCTCCCGGCGCGGCTGCCAATAGTGCCATCCAACTTCCTTACCGAACGAGTGCTGCAATGGGTCCTCAAGGCACCGGCAACCCCAACAGGAAGGCTGGCTATAACGCGGCGAGCGTCGCCGCTTATGACAGCACGATTACACCCACAAGCAATCTTCTGCCAACGCAGGCGGGAGCGATTCACCTGAAGGCAGCCTGGATGCTCCTTCAGAATGAGGATCCGTCGAAATATCACGTCGCCGAAGCTGCATACTTCAAGACCGAGAACAATCAGACGTGCATGGCCTACGGAACCTTCGGCCTTATCGGACTGCACATCATCCAGCGCATTCATCAGGGCACTGGCGCTACGGGCAATCCGCCGGGCGGTACCTTCATTTTCGCAACGTGGGAACACGTGGACAACGACGCCTCCGGATTCACATACTCCGACTTTTTCTCGGGGCAGCCTTTCGAAGGTCCTCCGAAGAGAGGTTTCTATCCATCGCCGGCCTATGCGCTGCCGGTAAAACGACAATTCCCGATTCTTCCGGGAACCGTAGCCGTGAATAACGCAGTACACGCCGCAATCCGAAATATCAACCCAAACTCCGTCTGGCTCAATTATCAACTCATCGGCACGCAGTTCCAGGCGATCACCGTTCCACCAATGCCGATCCAGGGAAACCCAAACGATCCGACAAACATAGGCCAGCCGCTTTTCCTGGCAAACTCGGTCATCGAGACAAATGTAGGACTGCAGAATTTCCAGGGACTGCCACCAGCGACGAAGGCTATCAGTCACTTCCAGGGAAACGTTCCCGGCAACGGCGCTCTCCGTTTCAATCGAACCACGAACAACATGTCGTTCAACGGCTCCGGCTACAACATGGGCGGCTGCATGGGCTGCCACGGCGTAGCCCAAAGCCGCGGCTTCTCCTTCAGCTTCGTCCTCCTAGGCGGCCAGGCGGGCGCGGATGTGGATACGGAGAAGAATTTCACGGTGCCACCGCAGCCGGGGCAGTAGCATTCAGCGCGTAGGCAGACAGACGCCGCGAGCAATCGCGGCGTTTTGTTTTCTGCACTAAGGGAACATTGGTACCACGGCAAGTACGCGTGGTGCGGTCCAGAATTAACGATCAGCGTGATTGAGCGGAGGGGTCAGGTCCGAAGTTGAGAGTGACGGACCATAGACTTGGTCAGAATCCACAAGCGGCGCTCCGTCACTTTCAACTTCGGACCTGACCTCTTCCGCCTGACTACCGTTTACCCACTACGTACCAGCAGGAGGCGGATCGGGGAATGGCTCCAAAACGTCGGCCGAATCCTCTTGAAACCGCCATCCGTCTGAAGTCTTTGTACCGTACTTTTCCACCACGGCCTGCATCGGCCCCCAAGCTTGCACCAAAGCCTCAAGGAAACCAGAATCCGCACTCCTCAGTGCCGCCCTTCCGACCATCTGGTCGCGCATTTCCAATACCTCGGCTGCATCTTCCGGGCGGAAGAGAGTCCAGTCGCCTTGCTTTGGGTCAGATCGTCGAAGCTTGGCCACGCGAGCGCGAACAACCTCCTTCGGTTGGAACAGTTCGTTCTTCGCCTGGAAGTTCCGGTCCTTGAGCTTCGCCATCGCCGCAGATGGATCTTTCGGGATTTCCTGGGAGCCGATCAACGTATCGAGAGCAAGCGCGGTGCGCTCAAGCGCGTCCGTGAAAGCCTTCTTCACTTCATTCATAAACACCATGGTACACCCATGACTCAAACCAATATCTCAAGCACCGGAAGGTCATCCAAGCGCGGAAGCTTGCGCTCGAAACTCGAGTCCAGAATGAGCGGAAGGGGTCAGGTCCCAAGTTGGAAGTGACGGACCATAGACTTGGGCAGAATCTACAAGCGGACTTCCGTCACTTTCAACTTCGGACCTGACCCCTTCCGCGTGACTGTCAGGAGCTCACGCTGAGGCTTGGAGGGGTTGAGCCGAAGAAGCCGAGGGCGGTGATAACAATCCGCTAAATTCGGAATCAGTTACCATTCCGCCTACCCAAGAGTTGGGCCATTTCTCAATCTAGCGGTTTTTTTGAAAGCTACTGTAACAAATTGTTTTGCGGAAACACTCCGCAAAGCCTATTTCGCCACATAGACCTACCATAGCCCGGCGAGGGCGGCAATCGTACTGACGGCGAGTTCAGGAGAGAGGTTCACTGCAGAAGTTATGAGCGCGACAATAAATGGAAGAATTCCAATCTACCAAGAAGTCTCAAGACCTCATCCACTGCCGGCTATGCCGCCCGAACTGCCCGGACGCGGACGCCTACGTGAAGCATAAGAGGTTGTGCCAGGGCTTCGCGAGTCGTTGCGAGATCGTACCTCCCCATGACTAGAACCTCCTCATCCGGCAAACGGATCATCAACGGTGGAAGGTGCAACGAGAAGATACCGAAGCCCAGGGTTATTTCCTCGCGCCTCGC
Organism: Thermoanaerobaculia bacterium; assembly: GCA_036260495.1. Lineage (GTDB taxonomy): Bacteria > Acidobacteriota > Thermoanaerobaculia > Gp7-AA8 > Gp7-AA8 > JADGNZ01. The sequence goes on along the minus strand of DATAMS010000070.1, from coordinate 5,530 downwards.
CATCTGCTTCGACTGCAAGAAGAAGCGGCAGAAGGAGCTGAATCAGACCTACAAAACTCCGGGAGCCCGCGAAGACCACTACCTCCTCGATACCCATTTGAGAATCGTAAAGTCGGTACTGTCCTTGTCCTGGTGATAGTGAACGAACCCGTTGTCCGAGCCTTGCATCATGGCTTTGATCTCGCGGACCACATCGGGCCGCGCAAGACGTACGATAACCGGTCGTGCGTTTCTCTGCGCGGCCTTACCGAGGAGAACCCAAGCCGAGCCTAGAAGAATCATCGTGATCGCTGAGGGATGAAGACCTTCTGCTAAGGCAGACCCAAATCCGGCCTTTCGAGCTAGGTCGCAAATGTATGTCCAGTTGTGAGCAGCTTCGAAGATCTGCCACCACATGCCGCCTGCGATAGACAGCAGACCGCCTTCGGGGCTTTCGGCAAGCTGAACTAATGTTTTCCTCATGGGCATCCCCCAAACTCAAGAAGAGAACCGTTTGAACACACCTCCGGCGGGAAAGTAGTGTCTGCATCTCAGCCGGGTGAAACTTTAGAGATCTACACGCTCTGTTTCCTTAGCAAACTACCGGCCGTTCAAGATGTCCGCAACTGCTCGTCTGTGGCACTTCGACCTTTGTAGTCAGAGAACGCGCCACTGTCAAGAGAGTTTCCTTCTTACTCCCTACAGCCAGGAGACATCCGGCATGACTGACGTAATGCCATTGCGTAATTGCTTGAAAATAAGGAGCTTGTCTACTGGCACCAAAAGTTTGATTGGAGGGGGTAGGGAAAACTAGTGCTACAGACACTCCTAAGACATAAGTGGGACTCTGCCCTAAAAAGAAGTCGTACAAGCATCCCTACCGAGTTACTGACACCAAGGCGTCGATAAGGCAGTCGCGCCGGGGTCAAATCTCTCAGATTTTATTCCCACAAACGTCGTACTTGCCGTTGTTGGTGGGATAGTCCGTCAAGCGCACTACTCCCAAGTCCTAAGTTCGGCCCGGAGCCGCTTCAAGAAGCCTCTCCAGGCGGACACCTCATGCTTGAAGAAGCGAATACCCACGATTCCACACTCAGCGAAGAACCGCGCCTCATGCATCCAGCCTATAAGCAGCGGAATGCCGACGAAGACTAGGAGGGAGAGCGCGATCAGGGGATGACCGGCGGAAATCTTCAGGATCTCTTCGTAGGCATTTCGCATTCGACCTCCCGCTCCAGTTCCCCTTCAGAGGAATTGGCGAGTTGTGAGCGGTCGTCGCGCGAAAAACCGTGTGAAACGGGTGTTCGGACTGACCTACTTGCTTGGAACTCGCAACCAAGCTTGAAACATAGTTTCCCTGGCCGGAAAATCGGGATTCCGCTGCCTGGCAAACCAAGACCATGCGGAGTCTACCACTTTTCTCTTGGCTCTAGCCCGAGGAACAGTCCAGCGCGCAGCGCCCGTGAAGTTTCTCGTAGGGTGTTCCCGGAAGGAAAGGGTCAGGTCGAAACCGAAAGTGACGACCCTCGGTACGAACATTGCGCTTGACGCAGCATGTCGTCACTCTCGGGTTCGACCTGACCCTTCCACTCGGCCCTATCGCATACGCGAAAAGCCGATGTCATGCGGACGGCTACGCCTCTTCAACCTCGGCGAGTAACTCCTCAATCTCTTCGTCTGCTGGCAATCCTGCTTCGACGCGAAGCAGTTCGAGCTCTTTCAGAATTGCGTCGATTTTCTGGAGGCCGGCGTCGCAAGATTCCATCACATCCGCTTCGTCATCTGGTTTGAAAACCCACTTGATCCACGCCGTGACGTCCTCTTCCTCCGCTTCGGCATTGGGTTTCATCCGCATTTTGATTAAGCCGTCGGCACCCATAGTGATCGAGACCTCGAATTGAGTCGTCTCGATGTATTCGTCGTGTTCCTCGCGCCACTTGAAACCGAGATCGTAGTAAAGGTCGACAGGCTGACGATGGACGACACCCACCCGCTTCTTGTTCAACATCTTCAGAACGGGATCGGCCTCCATCTCCTGCTGCTTGATCCCGTACCACTCGCGGAACGGGTCATCGCCTGAGTACTGCTTCTGAAGATAGAACGTTACGCTCCGGAGAGCTGAAAGAAACGCGCTGAGGTAGAACGGGAACCGTCTGAAGTCCGTGCGCAGTGCGAGCATTTGGTTGTAGAAGTACGCAGCTTCTTCAAACTTCTGGCGGGCCGTCATCGGAAGACGGGCAAGCTGCCCCATGAAGTACATGAAGCGATTATCACCGCCACGAACCAAGAACACGCGATCGGTCTAGACACACACCGCATACATGAGAAACGCAGTGAGCGTGTTAACCGAGGGAATCGAAGGAGTTAGAGATGGTGCCCAGGGACGGAATTGAACCGCCGACACGAGGATTTTCAGTCCTCTGCTCTACCAACTGAGCTACCTGGGCCCGAGGGGGCGGGGTGAAAAGAGCGCGGAAAATACCACGCGGAAGCAGGGCTGTAAATGCTGCGGGCGCGGCGTTCATTCCTGCGGCGGGGGTCGCGAGTCGGGGGTCGGGGGTCGGGGTCGGAGCAAGGAAGCGCAGGTCAGTCTCCGACACCCGACTCCCGAACACCCGACGCCCTCAGCGCGTGCGATCCCGCACCAGAATCGCCAGATCCCGCAGCGGCGCGGCCCCAGGGCCGAGGTTGGCGATCGAGGCTAGCGACGTTTCGGCCAGCTCGTCACTCAGTTTCTTCGCGCCTTCGACGCCAGCTAGTTTCACGAACGTCAGGCGGCCGGCGTCTTTGCCGACGTCTTTGCCGAGGTGCTCGGGGGTGCCGATGACGTCGAGGATGTCGTCCGTGATCTGGAAGGCCAGGCCGAGGTTTTTGGCGAAGATCTCGATTCTTCCAAGCGCCGCGGGCGAGATGTTGGCCAGCATCCCGCCGACCGCCGCGGCGGCCACGAACAGCGCGCCGGTTTTGCGGGAGTGGATGATCTCCAGCGTGTCGAAGTCGAGGGTCGAGCCTTCGCTGTGCAGATCGATCGCTTCGCCGGCGATCGTGCCGTCCCAGCCGACGGCGTCGACGACCCGCTTGATCACCTGCTGCATCGTCCACTGACGCGGATTCAGCGCGGCGTAGTTCCGGGCCACCAGTCCGTACGAATGATTGAGCAGCGCGACGGCGGCGAGAATGGCCAGGTCTTCGCCGAACTCGCGATGCAGCGTCGGCTGGCCGCGGCGCAACAGCGCATCATCCATCGCCGGGAGGTCGTCGAGGATCAGCGACGACGCGTGGATCATCTCCATCGCCGCGGCGGCATCGGCGAGTTTTTCCGGCTTGATGCCAACCGACTCCCCCACCGCCATCATCAGAACGCCGCGCACGCGTTTGCCCGGCGAGGTCAGCGCGCGCTTTAGCGGCTCGGCAAGAATCTTCGGGGCGGCAGCGCGTTGGGCGATGTTTCGAAGCGCTTCATCGATGAGCGCCCGCCGCGCGGCGAAGTAGTCGTTCACTCGGCGCGCATGGTAGCATCGGCCTCCTCGGCTTCAGGAAAACCATGAACGTAAAACACTTCGGCCGCGCCCAGCAGATGTGGGTTCTGGTGGTCGCCTGTTTCGTCCTTTTCGCGATTTTCCTGCTGCTCGTGCCGGGAGTGACGTTCGCGATCTGGTGGCGCGCGCTGATCGCGGCGATGCTCGCCTCGGGGATGACCATCGCCACGTTTCAATGGTGGTTGCGCAACGTCTTCCGGCGGCAGAATTCGTCGATCGCGCTGTTGAACCGCATCACCGCCGGCGACCTCTCGCTCAACGCACGCGAGATTCAACTGGCCACGCAATCGGCGCGGATGTCGGCAGCGATGCGCGCGCTGGTCTCGAATCTCGAACGGACGATCCGCCGCTTCGCGCAACTGGCGACCGATGTGGCCACGGCCAGCGGCCAGATCAGCGGGCGATCGCGCGTGCTTGCGCGCGGCGCAGCCGAACAGTTGGTATCGACCGAATCGACATCCGTCTCCGTCGGACAGATCGATCAATCGATCAACAACGTGCGGACGTCGATGGAAGACCTCTCCGCGAATGCAGAGGAGACGTCGACGTCGATTCTGGAAATGTCGGCATCGATCGAGGAAGTGAGCCGCATCGCCGACACGCTCGCCGAATTCGTCGAGCAGACCTCGTCGGCGTTCGAAGAGATGAGCGCGTCGATCAACCAGGTGGCGACGAACACCGAGAGCTTCTCATCGTTCGCGATCCAAACCGCCAGCTCGATGGTGGAGATGAACGCGACGACCGAGGAGATCGGAAAGTCGGCGAAGCAATCGGCGGAGCTTGCGCGGTATGTGAAGGAAGCGGCGAACGAAGGACGCGTGGCCGTCAGCGGCACCGTCGAAGGCATGCGCAAGATTCAGGTCGCCGTCGAGGAAGCGAAAGTCGTTCTCGGCGAGCTTGGAAACCGCTCGCAGGAAATCGGCGAGATCGTGCGTGTGATCGACGAGATCGCGGGACAGACGAATTTACTAGCGCTGAACGCGGCGATCATCGCTGCGCAGGCCGGCGAGCGCGGCAAGGGATTCGCGGTCGTCGCCGACGAGATTCGCGATCTTTCCGAGCGCACCTCGGTATCGACAGACGAGATCCGAACGCTGATTCAGAACGTGCAGCGCGCCGTCGAGCGTGCCGCGGAACAGATGACGCTCAGCAGCGACCGCGTGTCCGATGGCGTCGGATTGACCGCGCGCGCCGAACAGACGCTCGACAAAATCCTCGAGATCACGGCGCGCTCGACGAATTCAATCGCCGAGATCGCGCGCGCCACAGAAGAACAATCGCGCGGCAGCGCAGCAGCAACGGCGGCCATCGAAGAAGTGACGAAGATGGTGCAGCAGACGGCCAGCGCGACGCAGCAGCAATCGCAAACCGCGCGCAAAGTTGGCGAACAGACGTCGATGGTGCGCGACTACACGAAGCACCTCAAGCGCGCCATGTCGGAGCAGGAAACCGGCAGCCGCGCCATCAGCCGGGCCATGGAAAACATCATGGGCCTCGTGCAGACGGTGCTGGAGTCGACGTCGGTGCTGGCCACGGAAAGCTCCGCGATCGTCAAGGCGATGGGCGTGATTCAGCAGGCCACGCGCGAATCGAACGTCTCGATCGGCGATCTGAATCAGATGGCCAACTCGCTGTCGCACGAATCGACGCTGCTCAACTCGGAGCTGGGACGCTTCACGCTGCCAACGCCAACCGATGGCGGCAAGCTGACGACATCGACCGTGTTGTGGCAGCGGTTGACGCTCGATCCGATCCACATCGGAGCCGCTGCGTTGGGCTACATGTCGAAAGCGGTTCACGCGCATCTCGTGATGTACGGCGAAGGAGCGGAGCTCGTGCCCGGCCTGGCCGAGCGCTGGGAAGTGCTGGAGCAAGGCCACGTCTACCGCTTTCACCTGCGGCGCGGCGTGCGATTTCACAACGGCCGCACGCTGGAAGCCAAAGACGTCCACGATTCGCTCGTGCGCCTGTTACTGCCCGAGCTCAACTCGGCGTCGAGCTGGCTGATGCGC
>DATAMS010000063.1:0-23698 GCA_036260495.1 Thermoanaerobaculia bacterium | reverse complement strand
GCCCGATGCCGCTCGACGCGCCGGTGATGACGACGGTTTTCTGTTGCAGTTTCCCCCCCATGCCAGAGCACTCATATCACGTGCTACGCTTGCCGCAGATGCTCAGGCGCGTTCTTCTCCCAGCCGTATTTCTCGCTCTGGCCTGCCACCACGAATCCGACCTCCCGAAGCTCTTCCCCATCCCCGAAGCACCGCTCGTCAGTGACACGAACCAGCCGGTCCGGATGAGCGAGTTGAAAGGCAGCGTCGTCGTTTATGACTTCATCTTTACGCATTGCGCCGGCACGTGCCCGATGATGACGGCCACGATGCGGCGTCTCACGAAGAAGATCCCGAAGGACGCAAAGGTCCGCTTCGTCTCGATCAGCGTTGATCCCATCCGCGACACGCCGCAGGTGCTGCACGACTACGCCGGTCACGTGCGCAACGATCCCCGCTGGCTGTTCCTCAGCGGCGACCGCCAGACGATCGTCGATCTCTCGATCAACGGATTCAAGCTCGCCGCGGGCGATGCCACCGGCAGCATCAACGAGTCGGTCTTGCACAGCACGAAATTCGCCGTCGCCGACAAGCATGGCATCATCCGCGATTATTACAGCGCGACGAACGACGATGCCGTCGATCATGTGGTTGGAGTGGTGAACGAGCTGCTTAGAGAAGAGTGAAGGGTGAAGAGTGAAGAGTGAAAAAAAGCGAAGTTAGAAGCCGCTTTCACTCTTCACTCTTCACCCTTCACTCTTCTTTCAATGCTGCTACAGTCCGGCTCCGTGTCCACCATCCTTCCCGCGATCAACGCTTCGCTCAACGCCACTACCGGCGTGCTGCTGCTCATCGCGTACATCCTCATCCGGCGGCATCACATTCAGATGCACAAGCGCTTCATGCTGGCGGCGTGTACGACGGCATCGATCTTTCTGGTTTGCTATGTCCTCAATCACATCCTGCGGCATGGCGTGGTCACGCGTTTTCCCGGCACCGGCTGGGTGCGCCCGCTCTACTTCACGATTCTCATCTCGCACACGATTCTCGCCATCACGATCGTGCCGCTGGTGATTCTTTCTGTGCGCAACGGCCTCAAAATGCGCGTGCCGCAGCATCGGCGCGTCGCGAAGTGGACGTTCCCGCTCTGGATGTACGTCTCGGTCACCGGCGTGCTGGTCTATTTTTTTCTCTATCACTGGTACCCGCAGCCATGAGCGTGCGATATCTTGGCGGCAGGAGTTTTCTGTGACTGTGACGCCCCTTCTCGAGACCGACCTCGACCCCGACCCGTTCGAACAGTTTGACCGCTGGTTTGACGATGCCAAAGACGCCGGCATCGCGATGCCCGAGGCGATGACGGTGTCGACGGCGGCGCTCGATGGGGAAGTGTCCGGGCGCGTCTGCCTGCTCAAATCCTTCGATCATCGCGGATTCGTTTTCTACACGAACTACTGCAGCCGCAAAGGAAAACAGATCCACGACAATCCGCGCGCGTCGCTCGTTTTCTGGTGGCAATCGCTTGAGCGGCAGGTGCGGATCGAAGGAGCTGTCGTCAAGACGACCGAGGAAGAGTCGGACGAGTATTTTGCAACGCGTCCCCGAGGCAGCCAGCTCGGCGCCTGGGCTTCCGAACAGAGCCGCGTTCTCGCCGGCCGCGGCGCGCTTGACGCCCGTTTCGAAGAGTTGTCGACGACGTATCGGGACGTCGTGATTCCGCGCCCTCCGCACTGGGGCGGCTACCGCGTGATCCCGCTTCTGTTCGAGTTCTGGCAGGGACGCGACGACCGTCTTCACGACCGTTTCTGGTACCGCCTGCGCAACGACGTGAAGGATTGGGTCGTGGAACGGCTGTCGCCGTAGACGCCGCGGGTCCTCTCGACGCGAACCGCATTCCGAAATACTCTGCGCCTCAATGATCGTACGGCGCTTGCGCTACCTCGCCATCGCGGAGCCGATTGTCATCGTGCTCATCTTCGAGGGATTGCGATCAATCACGAGCTTCTCGATCTCGCAGCGCGACCGGCTGATTCTCGACACCCTCATCATCGCTGCTTTCATCATCCTCGGCGTCGTGATGATCCGCGCGATCCGCCGCACCAAGCAGACGCTCGAGCGTCAGAACGCCGAGCTGCTCGCGCTTCACGGAGCGGGTCTCGATGTCAGCGCGGAATTGTCGCTCGATGCGGTCCTGAACAAGGTCGTCGAGCGTGCGCGGAGTCTCGTCGGCGCGCGATACGGAGCGCTCTCCGTCGTCAACGATGACGCATCGATCCAGACGTTCCTGACTTCGGGTGTCACGAGCGAGCAGCGCGCGCGGATCGGACCTCCTCCCGCCGGCCACGGCCTCCTCGGCGTCGTTCTCCACGAAGGCGAGCGTCTGCGCCTGCCCGACATCGGCAAGGACCCACGCTCGCAGGGATTTCCGCCCAATCATCCCGTGATGCGTTCACTTCTGGCCGTCCCGGTCACATGCAAAGGACCGTTTGCCGGCAACCTCTACCTCAGCGAAAAAGTAGGTGGAGGCGAGTTCACACCCGGCGATGAGGAGACGCTTGAACGCTTTGCGGTGCAGGCTGCCATCGCCATCGACAACGCGCATCTTCATCGCCAGGTTGCGGATTTCGCGGTGGCGCAGGAGCGGTTGCGCATCGCTCACGAGATGCACGACGGCATCGCCCAGGTCCTCGGATACGTGAACACGAAAGTTCAGGCGGCGAAGGAGTACATCCGCCAGAACAAAACGGACGAGGGGATGGAGCAGTTGCGGGAGCTGGCGACGGCGGCGCGCGAAGCGTACAGCGACGTGCGCGAATCGATCGTCGATCTCCGCACGTTGTCAGGTCCGCCGCGGTCGCTGCACGTCGTGCTCGAGGAGTACGTCGCTCATTGGAGGATGCAGGCCGGAATCACGACTGATCTTCTGCTCGACGACGACATCTCCGTGCCGCCCGGTATGGAGCTGCAGGTCGTCCGCATCATTCAGGAATCGCTGGCCAACGTCCGCAAACATGCGAAGGCAACAAAGGCCAGTCTCGAAGTCCGGAAGCGCGGCGGGAAGCTGTCGATCACCGTGAGCGACGACGGCATCGGACTCCCGGACGCGCCGCGTAAAACCGATTTTCCCCGCTTCGGCATCTCGACGATGCGCGAGCGTGCGGAATCGATCGGCGGCACCTTCTCGATTGAAAGCGACCCTGGCGGCGGCACGGTCGTTCACGCAGAGATTCCGTTGCCCGGCAACTGACGGTTACACTGATCATCGCGTGCGCATACTCATCGCTGACGATCATCCGCTGTTTCGCGACGGCCTTCGCAGTCTGCTGGCCGCGCAGGGCCACGATGTCGTGGGCGAGGCGCACAACGGCCACGAGGCAGTCGCGCTCGCGCAGAAGTTGCGGCCCGAGCTCGTGCTGATGGACGTCTCGATGCCGGAGCTCGACGGCATCGGCGCGACGCGGCAGATCACCGCCGACGTCCCGGACGTGAAGGTGGTGATCCTGACGGCGTCCGATCAGGATGAGACGCTGTTCGAAGCGATCAAGGCCGGCGCGCAGGGCTATTTGCAGAAGAACCTCGAGGCCGAGGAGTTCTTCACGCTTCTGGACCGCGTCACGCGCGGAGAGTTGGGACTCACGCCGCTGCTGGCGCGCAAACTCCTGCAGGAATTCGCCAAGCCGGCGACGGAACCGAAGACACCGCAGGAAGTGCCCGACGCGCTCACGACGCGTGAGCGCGAAGTGCTCGAGCTGATGGTCGAAGGAGTCACGTCGAACCGCAAGCTGGCCAAACGCCTCGACCTCAGCGAGAACACGGTCAAGTTCCACGTGCGCAACATCCTCGACAAGTTGCACCTCCACAATCGCGCACAAGTGGTGGGATATGCGCTGCGGAAGAAGATGATCGAGTGAGGGTCTCGATCCTGACGAGGATCTTCGTCCACACTACGACTTCGACTTCAGGAACATGAAGCCCTCGCAGGGATGGACCTGAAGTTCAAAGGACGTCCGCCGATCGTCCTCGACGCCGGCGTCGCAGAAGTCTTCGATTCTCCCTAGGCGGTCAATACGGTTTTGCGCACTGTCATCAAAGCGATGCGTTCGTCCACTTCCGGTGCCAAGGGAAAGACAGCCGCCAGCGCCAAAGCCTCGCCTCGAATCGCGGCAAAGCGGCGCGCTTCGTGACGAAAAAGCGCCTCCGCTCTCGGCAATCGTAACGGCACCGTCCCGGCTTCCTGCGCTAACCCCTACTGGCTGCCCTCTTGCGTAGGCTGCGGCTAAATATTCGAACCGAAGTCCGGCCACCCATAGGGAAGGCCAGGCAGGGAGCCTTGCATGCGACAAGCGACGATGAAGTTGACGGCAATCCAAATCCGGCAGACCGCGGTATTTGCTCTGGTGCTCACACTTGCAGGAATCCCCGCCGCCTTTGCGTCGTCGCCGTCCGCGGACCGCGCCTTGAGCGCATGGCGGCGCATCGAGTCCGTGTCTCCGCGCGTGCATGCGCGCTCGATGGTGCGCGTAACCGCCGCTGCTTCGAGTGTGCGAAGGCATGCAGCCGCGCCGCCAGCACCATCAGCCTGTTCGCCCGGTGTCATTGCGCGAATCGTCGAAGTCGGCGATCTGGCTCTCGATGACCATTACATCTACTTCATTGATGGCGAAGACCAGATTGCACGCGTTGTCAAAGGTGGCGGAACGCCTTCACTCCTCGGCGAGGTTCCTGGCTCGCTGATCGTTTCCATGACCACTGACGATACGCGCATCTATTTCGCGACCTGGGATGACGACTCGCTTACCGGCTCGATTTATTCAATCGCAAAAGACGGCGGTCCGATTAAAGCGCTCGTTCGCGGCCTGAACACGCCATTTGCCCTCGCGGCCGGCGGGCAATTCGTCTATTGGGTCGCAGTCGGGACGTCGTCAGGAGAAGATTTCCTCGCCGATGGCTCGATTGGGCGCGCCGCAAAGAGCGACGGATCGGGTGTTGTCAAGCTGGCGTCAAACCTTTCACTTCCGCTGTCGCTCGCCATCGACGCCACAAACGTTTATTTCGGCGAAGCTGGCGCCGGCCTCGGCAACGCCAGCGCCGGGCTGCGCCGCGTGCCACTGGCGGGAGGCTCGGTGACAAAACTGGCAGACAACGTCATTGTCGGTCCCGTCACATTGGACAGCGCCGCCGTTTACTACGCCACCCTCCTTGGCGATGGGTCACTGCAAATTGCCACGCTTCCCAAGGGTGGCGGCTCTCCTCGATTTCTTGTATCCGGCCTGGACGATGTGTCGAGTCTCAAGGTGTTCGGTTCGACACTCTATTACGTGAGTGAGAGTGAGGAGACAACCATCAACGCCGTTCCGGTCGCCGGCGGTACGCCGCGAATCATAAGAACGGGCGGTCTTGCCACCGCGACGATCGCAATCGAGGATTGCCTCCTCTATTTCGCAACCGACGAGAATTCCACACTGGAGCGCATCCCGCGCTGAGATTTCGTAACCAACGCAAGCACCACAACACATCCGCCGGTAATGACTCCCGGCGAGACCGCGATCAAAGGCCAGGGAATCCCCGCCGATCGCTGAAGCTGATTCGCGAAACCGAACCCGAATACCGGCACAACAGCAGCACCGCAGACGATCCCGGCGAGCAGCGGAACAGGAATTACGCGGCCCGATGGAATCAAGAAGAACGTCACCAGAGCAAAGGCGCCACCGCTGAAGACGAGCACGATTCCCCATGCGAGCAGATCGAACTCCGCGCTTTGCCACGCTGAAGCGAATTCGCCTCCGCGATGAAACGAGGCCGCATCGGTAATGGCGAGGGAGATCGCGACAATGATGACGACGGCTGCAAAGCCGACAAGTGTCGAGATAAAACTACGGACAGGGTTCATCGCGTCCTCCAACGGTGCGACGGAACTATCGAAACACTCAATGCCGAATACTACTGCTGCTGCATCGGCGCAGGTTCTATCTCACATCAGCCCTGTCCAAAACAGGTCACCCTGCAAGGGTGAATGAGGGTAGCCGGTGGCCGCGCCGGAGGTGCTGCCACCGGTAACAGTCGTGGCAAAACAGCACCCCGGAGGGAGTGCGTGAAGAACCACGATTCGCGTAATTCGCTGACCTGTCGACCCTCTTGGAGGCCGCTTCAGTCTGTTTTGGACAGCAGTAATCTCACATCCACAATCACCGGCCGATGATCGCTATGTCCCTTCCAGTCTCCATACGAGCCGACGTCGACACGATCAATCCGTGCCGCCCATGTGGCCGGAACGAAGCAATAGTCAAGGTGATAGGGCCGGTCTTCTTTCCATTGAAAGTAGTACGTCGGCTGACTCTCTTCTCCGTGATGCTCATCGCGGAACTGGTGATAAGCGCTGATAAGCCCCAATTCCGAAAGCAATCGGACCAGCGCGGTGTGGTTGCGATCGTCATCGTGGTTCGCATCCCAGAATGTGTTCGAGTTCAAATCTCCCATCAGCACAACCGGCTGCGTGAAAAGGTGGCGATAGAGCTGGACCGCCTTGACGACAGCCTCAACATATGGATGTTTCTTGTTGGCCTTCGACCAGACGGCCAGCAGCAGAAAGTTCTCCGGTCCAATCACCTCGATCGGAATGGTGTATCGCGGAACGCCGATACGTCGTTTCATGGCGCGAATGCGGTAGGGCTCACGGGAAACGACCGCGATCCCCTGCCGCGGATTGCTCCCGAACCAAAGACAGCGATCGGTTTCCGCCGCAGGCTTCGCGCATTCCTGAATGACGGCGACGTCAAACGCAAGGGGCTCCAGCAACGGAGCCTTCCGCGCGAACGCGCCGCGGCAGCAGTTCCACGTCACCAATCGCATCGTCGAACAAACTCCACGTCCTCAGTTCGTACCCGTCGCCTCACGCCACCGCCCGCGACAGGCCGGCCGCGTCGAAAAGTAGCCGTCTCGCAGGCTACGCCGATCCAAGATATGCAAACGACTGCGGCGGTCGAACGCCGAAGTGCTCGACTGGACACACCGGCCGCTCGTATATGCGAACCTCCCCAACCTCGATAGCGTAGCCGAATTCGCGACCGTGAAAATATGCACGAAAGTACGCTTCGTCGATGCCGGCATAGGCCTTGGTTTTGGTCCACAACGTCGACACTCGTGCACAGACGATTCCACGAATATCGAATTCTGCGATGACGCGTTTCACGGGAACGGTAACGTAAACGACAACTATATCGACAGGACGCGAGAAGATCACTCTTCGGAACTCGAAACGCTTCTCGCCGCTTAATATCGCGGCGGCAAATGGCGGTCTAATTGACAATAAAGCGCGTGTCGGTTCGGGAGAGTCGGAGGATGGTTTCGAATTTGTCAGTGGTAATCGGCTCGAATCCGCGCGGTACTGACTCAATATCTTTGATGACATGGTTATCAATTAACTCCTTCAGATTGGGTCGCTTTCTAAACGAGTAGCTATAGAGAAAGTCAACGATAAACGGACGCCATTTAGGCTTGTATTGCCATTGCTCTCGAAGCTGCTGGTCGGTGAACACGCTCCGTTTGCGACAGAGCCGCAGAAACTCGTCCTCGGTTGGGATATTCAGGTGAACACCTTCAATCACCCCGAGTGTAGTCACGACGCTCTCGTAGTATCCACCCGTGCGATAGAAGACCAGCGTATCGCCTGTCGCGAGGTCCCGGTTCATCGACCTGGACACGTACACCTTGCGGATAGCATTCCGATGGGGTGCGTTGTCGACGTATTCACAGGCCTTCTCATTTCTGAGGATAGAATCTGGCAGTAGGTCGGTGTGATAAGAAGGCCAGATGGGAACTAGAAACACTCGTGTACTTTTCCTAATGTACGGAAATGTGAGCTTCGGATCGGCCGCGTCGAACTGCGGCGACATATCGCGGACATAGACGCGCTCGTTTCCGTAGGCGTTTAGCTTCTCGCCATGCAGTCTGAACCCGAAGTCTTCGAGAAGTTTGGCAAGGCGCTCCTGCTCCACCGAACGAAGGAAGATGGTGACATAGATTTCGTCGGCTCGCTGCTTTATCGCGTTGTCAAACACGATCTTCAGGAACCGCTCGCCAAGTTTGAAACCGTTAAGTTCTACCTTGAAGGTTCCGATCTTCAGGCGTCGCTTAGGCGCAAAGACCGGCGAGATATCTGCGTAAACCTCGCGATCGTCTTCGACCTTCAGATACAGAAACGCGACAAGACTCGAATCTCCGTGACAGATGTATGCTGTTTCGTCGGCCTTTCGATGAAACCATCTATCGAACCCTGGATAATCACTACGGAAGCTATCAAAGAACACATCCTGTAAATCTACATCGGAAAAACGTACGCGGCGGGCAGCCAGGACCGCGTAATCGAGGAGTTCTGGATTCTCGGCGACGGCCTTTTCGAGGAAAGCGTCGATGGTGTAGACGTCGGGGGCGACCTTGAGACGGGCGGCCTTCCGACCGATCCCCCGATCTTCCGTGATGAGGATGTCAACGCGGCCCCCATAGAGCTCATTTAGGATGGCGGTATCGTTGCGGTCATTAGGCGTGGCATCGAGCTCTCGTCCTAAGGCCTCGACGGCGGGCGCGAGCGGCGCGGGTGCCTTGATCACTCGATAGGATTCAAGCTTCGTAGCAAAAGTCCGCCGAACGCGCTCATCGGCGTGCTGCTGAATCTCGGCGACTGTTGCCGGATGTATCCATTTTTCATAGCCAAGACGGTCAAGCCATGCGAACAGGCGACCTATGGATGGCTGAACGACGGTCGCGGCTTCCCGATGGATCACGATATTCGTATCCAGCAAGGCTCGCCGCACGCGCGCATTCTAGCCTGTTTCAGGCAATATTATCCGATGGGTCACGTCTGAAGTGTGAAGTAACGAGAGTCGGTTCGAAGTTCCTCGGAGAGTTACGATTCAATCTATGTGCTCTCTGAGTCTCTGTGGTGCATCGTCTCTCTTGGCTATGCAGCGCCGCCCTTACGCCGTGCCCGGAGCCGGCGCTCCAGATCCTGATCCGATCGCTGCTTGGCCTCAGGATACCGTTCCAGGAATTCCTGCAGCACGACCGCGCGCGCGATCATCTCCTCGGGGAGGTTCTTGCGAATCCAGACGGTGTCGGGATCGAGAAGATAAGAAAGGAACTCCTCGCACTTCTCTACCGAGTGATAGGCGGCCTGATAAAAGGCGCCCTTCTTGCGCTCGAGAATCCGTCCGAAGACGCGCGAGCAGATGCCGTATGGCGCCTGAATGAGCAGGAACTCTTCGAGCTGCATGTTCGGCATCTTGCTGATGTTCTGCCGCTCCATCGCTCCCTGAAAAAAGCGCCGGAGGATGGTGAGGTGGATCTTGGGCGGATTGTTCGCCGTCCACGTGGAGACGATCTCCTGGAGAAATCGCTGCACGCTCTCGATGGCCGCGCGATCAGGATAGATCAGCTCCCGAAACCCATGCCTGCGCGCGATCGACCGCTCATCGAACGCCGCCTCCCCACTCGTCTCATCCTGTTGGGCCACTCACTTCTCCCTTCCTGATGGTTATACATCACGATGATGGTGCTGGTGGCATCGCGACAGACGCTGCGGTGCGAAGGGAACGCGAGGGAGTCGCTGCCCGATCCAAACCATCGAGGCGAGACGCCCCGATGGCCGCGGGCGAGACGCCCACACTCCTCAGCGATCCGTCGGAGTGCGGTCGTCTCGACCGCGGGCAGTCGGGCGTCCCGGCCCGACTGCTGTCACCGGAGGTCGAAAGCTAAATCCCGATGCTTCAGCGCCCCGTCGCTCGCGCCGCAAGGTCAATACGCGATCCTTCGCGTTGGCGCCGCCGGCACCAATCGCTCCACCCTCACGCGCGCGTCGAGCGCGATCGCTCCCTTTTCGAGGATCTTGAGCGGGTTGATGTCGAGCTCCTGGATTTCGGGGCAGAGGCTGATCAATGCGGATAGGCGCATGATCGCTTCGCGAAGTGCGGGGACATCGCTTGGCGCGGCGCCGCGGACGCCGGCCAGCATCTTTGCGCATCGCAGTTCGTTGATCATGTCCTCGGCGTCGTTGGGGGTGAGTGGGTGGATGCGGAAGGCTACGTCGGAGAGGACTTCGACCAGGGTGCCGCCGGCGCCGAACGCCAGGACGTGGCCGAAGGAGGGGTCGTTGGTGGCGCCGAGCATGATTTCGACGCCGCCGGTGACCATTGGCTGGACGAATGCGGCTTCCATGTCGTCGCCGAGGAGGGATTTCATTTCGAGGAAGGCCTCTTGTGCCTCGCACTCGTTTTTCAGCGACAGCTTTACGCCACCGCGATCGCTCTTGTGGAGGAGTTTGGGACCGATTGCTTTGAGTGCTACCGGTTTGCCGATGCGCATGGCTGCTTGGAATGCTTGCTCGCCGTCGGAGACAAACTCTCCGCCTGCGGTCTCGATACCCGAGGCGCGGAGAAGTTGTTCGATCTCGATCGGATCGAGCCAGCCGCCGCCGCGTTCCAGCGCGCTGTCCACAATGGACCGGAGCGCGATTGTGTCGAGATTCAGCTCCTTCGCTTCTTCTTCCGGACGGCGGCGCCATTCGGCGTAGCCAGCCGCCCTTGCCAGCGCGCCGACTGCGCGTTCCGGAAATGGGAACGCCGGCACGGGCTCGAGCGATGGAGGAACGCCGTTCGCGCTCATGAATGTCGCCAGAATCGTCTTGCCGGCTGCGCGCGTGGCCGTCTCGCGAATCACCGCGGCGACGTCGGGCGCCTGCGTCGGCACGACCGGGATGTAGATGACGAGCACGTTGTCGATCGACGGATCGGCGAGGAGCGCTTCGAGCGATTGTTTGTAATGTTCCGGCGACGCGGACGCGATCATGTCGACAGGATTGCCGACGCTGGCCGCGGCGGGGAGGAACGAGCGAAGCCGCGTCACCGTCGATTCAGCGAGCGGCGGCAGCGCCAGCCCCCGCGCTTCGCAGGCGTCGGCGGCGAGGATGCCGGGGCCGCCGGCGTTCGTGAGGATGGCCACGCGGCGTCCGCGCGGCAGGGGCTGATTGGCGAGAAGCGACGCAACATCGAACATTTCTTCGAGCGTGTCGGTGCGGATCACGCCGGCCTGACGCAGCAGATCGGCGACGATGGCATCGCTCGTTGCCAGCGCGCCGGTGTGCGATGCCGCGGCGCGGGCACCCGAGGCGGAGCGGCCGGATTTTACGAGGACGATTGGCTTGGTCTTGCCGACGCGTCGCGCGATCTCCGCGAACTTGCGCGGATTTCCGAAGCTTTCGAGATAGAGCAGGATCACGTCGGTCCGCGGATCCTCGGCCCAATATTGAATGAGGTCGTTGCCCGAAACGTCGGCCTTGTTGCCGACGGAGAGGAACGTCGAGAAGCCGATGTTCAGCGAGCGCGCGTAATCGAGAATGGCCACGCCCAGCGCGCCGCTCTGGCTCGACATCGCCACGTTGCCAGCCGGCGGATAGACGGCCGCGAACGTGCCGTGCATGCGAATCGCGGGGTCCGTGTTGATGACGCCCATGCAATTCGGTCCGACCATGCGCATGCCGGCGGCGCGCACTTTTTCGAGGAGGCGTCGCTCGGCGTCGCGGCCTGCCGGTCCGGTCTCGCCAAAGCCGGCGGTGATGACGACCGCGCCGCGCACAGACTTCTCCACGCAATCGTCGATGACGTGCTCCACCTCGGCGGCCGGGACGACGATGATGGCCAGATCGACGACGCCTTCGATGTCGCGCAACGATGGATACGAGCGAACGCCATCGATGTCATTCGTTTTCGGATTGACGACGTAGAGGTCGCCGGTGAATCCCGATCGCTGCAGGTTCGCGACGATCTCGTGGCCGAGCTGGCCGGCCTTTCGTCCCGCACCGACGACGGCGATCGATCGCGGCTCGAAAATGGCTTTCATCGACTGATGCGCGGCGTTTTGGGCGCGGCTGGCCGTTCGCGCAACGGAGGTCGCAGTTGGCTCGATGGCGAAGGAAACGTGCGTCGTGCCGCGATCGGTGTTGCGTGTGACGACGTATCCCGACTGAAGAAAGACGTCGAGCATCCGCGCGTTCTCGTCGAGCACCTCGGCTTCGAAGCGCTCGATGTGATTGATGCGCGCGGCGACGGCCAGTTTTTCCATCAGCAGGGTTCCGATCCCGAGTCCCTGCTGGTCATCCCCGATCGCAAACGCGACCTCGGCAATCCGAGGATGCTGCGCGGACGAGTAGTAGTGCGCGACGGCGACGATCCTGTCGCCCACTTCGCCGACGACGCCGAATTCGTGAACGTAATCGACCTGCGACGGAGCGTAGCTCAACGCCTGGTCCGCCGTGCAGACGGCAAAGAATCGCGCGTGCAGCGTCTCGGGCGACAACGTGGAAAAAAACGCCCGCATCCGTTCGCGATCGTCCGCGCGGACCGGCCGGATGCGCAATGTGCGGCCGTTGCGAAGTACGACATCAGCTTCAAGGTGCGCGGGATAGGCAACTTCCAGTTCAGCGATGCTCATGCAGAGCACAGTAACGGGCGCCGTTTCGGGAGGCAGGGAAGCGGGTCACATGCGGAGGTGATGGATGTCACGAGGAGTGCGGGCGTCTCGCCCGGCGGCCGGCGGGCGTCTCGCCCGGCGGTAAATGCTGTGTGACGAAAAGAACGTCCGGGCATCACGAAAACCACGCCGAGGCGAGGACGCCTCGCCGCCGCGAGCGAGACGCTCGCACTCCTTCGTTAGCGCTGCGGCCGCGCCGCGGCTACTTCGACGCCTTTGTAGATTCGCGCCACAGGCAGGTCGATTCCGACGTCAGAGAGGTGGACGATTTGATCGAGTGACTCGAAGATCTCGTGAGACCACGAGCCATCTTTCTCGATACGACGATGCTCCACATTCACGAAAGACTGCTCGATCAACAAGTAATGCCGCAGCGTCGGAATCGAACGGTAAAGTTTAAACTTATCGCCGCGGTCGTAGTTGCGCGTCGAGTCGGATAAAACCTCGACGATGACGATGGCGTTGCTGAGCGTTTCCACCGTATCGCTGAACTCCTGGCCGCAGATGATGGATACGTCAGGGTAGGTATAGAGACCTGATGGCGTGCTCACGCGCATGTCACTTCCGAGGGCGTCGCAGGAGGACCCGTCAAGAGCGGCACTCGCGAAGTTCAGCACATTCCGGCTGATTTTGTTGTGCCCGAGGGTGCCACCCGACATCGCGAAAATCTCGCCCTTGAAGTACTCGAGTTTGAGGTCGGTCCCTCGCTGCATCGAGAAGTAGTCGTCCAGCGTGTACTGTCTGCGTGTCTGCTGCACGCCGTAATTCTACTCCTCGAACCGGTCGTGATGCCCCGTCACGCCACCGCGATCGGCGCGCCTGTCAGCTCGAAGTAGAACGTGGCCAGATCCTTGTTCGTGAAGTCGTCCCAGCCGTTGCAGGAGTCGTGTTCCTTTTGTTGCACGTCGCAGGCGATCGGCATTTGGTTCACTTCCTGCCGGGCGAGCTGCCAGCGATTGGCGAGGTCTTCCAGCTCTTCGCGCGACATGCCTGGACGGCGTTTGTCGAGCCACGAATAGCAGCGGCGCAATCCGCCGTCGCTGCTGCGGTGGAAGCCTTTGCAGAAGATGCCTTTTTCCGCGGCGACCTTGCAAACGGAGTTCTCATCATCGGCGAGCTTCATCAGCTCGTCGCGCAGACGATCGATCGCTTCGGTCCGTGTGATTGCTTTCTCTTGCAGTGTCGTGCGGGGCATGCTGACCTCCAGTTTCAACATGCACAGTGCGCCGATGTCGGAAACCTCGCCGTAGGCTTGCTCACACCGGCCTGTGTTGCGCGTCACACGACGCTTTTGCCGCCTCGCATGACGGACATCACATCCCTTTGTGACATCAATCATCGGAGCGCGCGCGAGGGCAGCTTCTAATCGCTGCATGCTAAAACCGGTCGAGCTGGAGATTGAGTTGTTCTGCCGCGGGATGCGCATCGACGAGTCGTGCGATACGGAGCACGATGGACGGCGCATCAGCCGCACACGCGCCGGACTCGGGTCGGGACTGGAGATCGTCATTCCGTCAGCGCCGAAGCCGGTGTGGGTCAACGTTCCGGTCGTCGAGCCGTTCGCGCTCGACTCTGTCTTCACGCTTCACGAAAACGAAGGCAACTACTTCGTCGTCGACGCGCGCGATGGCGAGGCGTACGAAGTCACGATTCCGCCGGAGCCGAAGTGGTATTCGCGCAACACGAGCGCCGATGTCCCGATGTCCCGTGTCGGCGTCCTCCAGGGCAACTACCTCGGCATCTACATTTCGAACCGCTGCCTCTACTGGAGCTGGTCGCCGTCGCTGGCCTGCAAATTCTGCACGACCGGCAAGAACGTTGGTGCCGCCGAGGAGTCGCGGAAGCGCGTGACGGACGTGGTGGAAGTGGCAATGGCCGCGCGGAAAGAATCCGGCTGTATCTTCACGCACTTCAACACCGGCTATCACTACGAAGACCGCGCCGATCGCGAAGTCATTCACGGCCTGCGTCAGGCCCAGCCGTTCGTGCGCGCCGTTCGCACGCATGTGGGTGGATTCATCGGCGTGCAAGCCGTGCCGGTGCCGCGCGCGAATTACTACGAATACGATGAGCTGATCAAAGCGGGCACCGATCACTTTTCGTTCTGCTACGAGTTCGAGGATCCGGAAGTCTTCGCGCGTCTCTGCCCGGGCAAAGCGCAGACGGTCGGTCAGCATTCGTTCTTCGAAGCGATGGAGTACACGTCACGCAAGCTCGGGCGCGGCCGCGTGTCGGGCGAGATCATCGCCGGCGTCGAGCCGGTCGAAGCGACGAAGCGCGGCATTGACCGCATCGTGAACGCCGGCGCGTTCCCGACGGTCTGCATCTTCCGCCCGACCGTCGGCAGCGAGATGGAGAATGTCCCGCCGCCG
This sequence comes from Thermoanaerobaculia bacterium, assembly GCA_036260495.1. GTDB lineage: Bacteria > Acidobacteriota > Thermoanaerobaculia > Gp7-AA8 > Gp7-AA8 > JADGNZ01. Next base: position 8,828 of record DATAMS010000063.1, on the reverse strand, counting down.
AATCCCGAGGCGATGAAGGAAGTCTTCGCACACCTTCACGAGAGCTGCCGCCGCGCCGGATTGCCGGTGGGTATTCTCCCGATCGAAGTCTCGCTGGTCGTGCAGCCCGAGGAGACGGCGGCCCTCGTGAAGCCGAGTCTGGCCGGCGATTTATACGCGTTCAAGAACAGCGCGTTGCGGCAACTGGCGCGGCCGTACGTCGCGTGGAAACTGCGCCCGCACGGATCGCGCGCACGGGCGATGGCGTAGGGAATGCGTTTGCCGCGCGTACACTGCCGTCGTGAATGACTGGGAAGATCTCGCGCGACGCGAGCCGTATTTCGCGCTTCTCAACGCTGACGGTTCGCCTGAAGTCGCGGGCAACGTGGATGCGACCGCCGCGTTCTTTGAAGCCGGCGAAGGTGATGTCGCCACGCTTCTTCCCGCGATCGCGTCGCTCCTCGGGCGCGACGTCCCGCTCGAACGCGTGCTCGATTTCGGATGCGGCGCCGGGCGGCTGACATTGCCGTTGGCGCGGCGCGCGCGAAACGTCGTCGCGTGCGATATCGCGCCGGCGATTCTCGAGCATGCGCGGCGGAACGCGGATCAGGCCGGGCTGCACAACGTGACGTTCATCGGGATCGAAGCGCTGGCAGGTTCCGGCGTGTTCGATTTCATCTGCTCGCTGTTGGTGTTCGAGCACATCCCGAGCGCGGCCGGCTACGAGATCATTCGAACGATGATGACGTTGCTGGCGCCGGGCGGCGTTGCCGCGCTTCACATTCCGTTTCGCCGGCCCGCGGCCACGCTGCTTCGTCTGATCCGATTCCGGTCACTGCCAGAGAATCGGACCCGCGGCGTCATCCGGCAGGTGCAACGAAGCGCACCCGATCCGGCGGCGCGAAGCGAATACGAAGAGCGATCCGTTCTTCGCAGCATCGAGCTCTCCGGCGCGCGTGTCGTTGCCCGCCTTCCGATTCATCGTGGCCACGCGGGTGGCGTGCTGATCATCGAGAAGCGATAGCACCACAGAGACACAGAGGACACAGAGAAATCCTCTGTGCTCTCTGTGCCTCTGTGGTGATTTTGAGACTCACCTTGCCGGTGCGAACGCCCGAAGAATCTCCTCGCGGCCCGGCGGCGGCGCGATGCCGATTGCTTTGTCGCGGATCTCCAGCATCTCGTCCACCAGCGTCGGACGCTGCATGTCGTAAAGCACGCCGACGGTCATCAACTCCTCGTCCTCATTCGTGAAGCGAAGCGCCGCGGTGCGATCGGTGAAATCGTGAACGACGGGAACCGCGCGCTGTTTCGCGCGGAGCTCTTTCGTCTGATCGTCGCCGCGCCACGTGACGCAGGGCGAGATGATGTTGAGAAACGCGAAGCCGTGATGCGCGATCGCCAGCTTCATCAGCTCGGTCGTTCCTTTCACATCGCCGGAGAACGCGCGGGCGACCCACGACGCGCCAAGCGAGATCGCCAGACCGCAGGGATCGACGGAAACTTCGGGATTGCCGTAGAGCGTCGACTTCGTCTTGTCGCCGGACGGCGTGGTCGGCGCGGCTTGGCCTTTCGTCAGCCCGTAGATCTCGTTGTCCATCATGAAGTAGGCGATGTCGACGTTGCGCCGCGCGGCGTGCATGAAGTGATTGCCGCCGATGGCGATGCCGTCGCCGTCGCCGCCAACCGCGAGCACCGTCAGGTTCGGCCGCGCCAGCTTCACGCCGGTCGCAATCGGCAGCGCGCGGCCATGAAGCGAGTTGAATCCGTACGTGTCGACGTAGCCGGGAAGCCGCGACGAGCATCCGATACCCGACACGACCACGGTCTCATGCGGCTCGCGATGCAGATCGGCCAGGGCGCGATAGACGGAATTGAGAACCGCAAAGTCGCCGCAACCGGGACACCACACCGGCTTCAGATCGCTTTTGTAATCGTTGGGTGAATACGGTGAGCAGGTCATACGGCAACCTCCTGAGAACGGCTCGCAAGAATTCGTCGCACTGCGTCTTCGACCTCGGATGCGGCCAGGTTTTTTCCGCCCGATCGCGAATGAACCGTCGTCTTCCATCGCGGCAGATCGACCTGCGTGCGCAGATGCTGCGTGAACTGCGCCGCGTAGCTGATCTCGACGACGAGGATCGCTTCGCAGGAATCGATGAACACCTGCAGTTCGTGCGACGGCAGCGGCGTGATCATGCGCGGCGCGAAGACGCCGATGCGATCGCGCTCGTCCATGTGCGCGAGCGCCTCACGCACGACGCCGGTCGATGAGCCCCAGCAGAGGATTCCGATCTCCGGCTTCTTCGCGCCGAAGCGATCGACCATCTTGTAGCGGTCCGCGATCGCGGCGAGCTTGCGGTACCGCTTCGCATTCATCTCTTCGTGTATGGCAAACGACGACTTGGGCCGTCCCTGTTCGTCGTGCTCCAGTCCATTCGTCTGGTACATGCCGCCGGCAATTCCGGGAACGCTCATCGGCGAGACGCCATCCGCCGTGTTGCGGTAGCGCCGGTACTCCTCAAGCTCGTCCGGCTTTGCGAGATGGCGCTCGTGGACTTCGTGCTCGAGCACGCTGGCCATGATGGTCTCGCGCCGCTGTGCGATCGATTGATCCGTCAGCACGATCACCGGCAACTGATACTCCTCGGCGATGTTGAACGCGTCGACCGTTGCGTGGAACGAGCTCTCGACGTCGGTGCATGCGATCACGACGCGCGGCGTGTCGCCGTGGCTGCCGTAGACCGCGTGAAACAAATCCGATTGCTCGCTCGCGGTCGGAAGTCCGGTCGAAGGTCCGCCGCGTTGCACATTCACGATCACCGCTGGAACCTCGGCCATCGACGAGAGCCCGAGCAGTTCGGACATCAGCGAGAGTCCGGGCCCCGAGGTGGCGGTCATGGCTTTGGCGCCAGCGAAGGAGGCGCCGATCACGGCTCCGATCGCCGACAACTCGTCTTCCGTTTGAAGGGATGATCCGCCGAGTTTCGGCAGCCACTCGGCCAGAAAGTGCAGAATCTCTGACGACGGCGTGATCGGGTAGCCGGCGAAGAAACGGCAGCCGGCGTGAATCGCCGCAAATGCCGACGCTTCGTTGCCGGACATCAACAGTTTCGGTTCGGAGTAGGTGTACTCGAGCCGTTCCTTCCCGTCTTGCGGCAGCGTCTCTTCGAACGTGACGCCGCGATCGAAGGCGCGGAGATTCGCATCGATCACCGCCGCCGGCTTCTTCGCGAAGCGGCGGGAGATCGCGTGGCGCGTGACGTCGAGCGAGAGTCCGTAGCGCGCCATGACGAGACCGACGGCGATGACGTTCTTTGATTTCGGCGCGCCCGCTTCTTTTGCCAGCGCCGCGAACGGCACGGCATGGCAAGTTCGCGACGACAGCTCGTCCGGCGGCGCGTCGCCCGATTCATGAAAGATCACCGCATCGGGCGCGAGGAGCAACTCGTTCTTGAAGCGAGCGAAGTCGGCCCAACTGAACACGACCAGCACATCGACCGTGTCAGCCTGCGCATAAATGGGCTTACTGCTGACACGAACCGTCGACGACGATTCGCCGCCGCGGATCTGCGGCCCATACGCTTCCGTCTTGATTACTTGAAGGCCCTCGGTGGCACAAACCCCGGCAATGATGTCGCCGGCCGTCACCGCGCCATCGCCTCCGGCCCCGACAAACGCAAACGTCAAATCGTGCATAACGCGTCTCCTCGAATTGCGATTCGAAGCATCGCCCAAGGAGGCACACCTGCTGATGCCGAGGGTCACAGCCGGGCGTGATAATGGTCACACCAGGGAGGTCCGGCAGGATCGCGGACGAGGCTCAGAGATCGACGATGACCGTTGTTCTATCGGTTACGGTGACGCTCTTCGAGTCGATGGGCTGGCCGTTGTCGCCGAGGATTTGGAGCGTGTAGGTGCCGGCGAGGATGTGCGGCAACTCGAGTGTTCCTGTGATGTACAGATCTGTGTTGTCAGACCAGAGCTGTGATCGGTACGGCTCGCCTGTCGCCGAGATCAACCGTGTACGCACACGTTTGTTGTCTTTCGAGACGATGCGCAGCATTCCGCCGTTTTCCATCGGCACGCGAAGCTCCGGCGATGGCGAGGTCACGATCAGCGTTCTCGGCGCGTAGTCCCATGAACCGATCGTCAGTTTGTACGTTCCGGCTGCAAGAGCCAGATGGTAGGTTCCTCCGGTGCCCGGCTCCATCGACGAGCCGCGCAGGATCGCTGTCCCCGCGGTGTCGGTGGCGTAGAACACGGCTGTGACGGTCCGTCCGTCACGCGCATCGACGGGACGAATGACCACGCCATCGGTCGTTGCCAGCGAAACTTCAACGGGCGTCGAGGACGGAACGGTGAAATCAATCGTCTGCGCTGCATACGAGCGTTTCTCGACGCGAAGGCGATACGAACCGTCCTCCAGGTTGTCAAAGAAAACGCTGCCGGATGCGTCGCTGAGCGAGCCGTTGCCTGTGGAGCTGGCTTTCTTTTGATCGTCGATCAGCTCCAGTGATGCGATGGCTCCTTCGATCGGTTCGTGGGACGCCGAGTCGGTGATGTGACCGGTGACTCGCGCGCCTCGTACTTCGATGTCGAAGGTTCCCGATCCATTGACGGTGTACGCAGTCTCGTAGGTGCGAGGGTACGAGTTGGTATAGACACGATATTTTCCGGAGGCCAGACCGGTGACCTCATAGTTTCCGTCGCTGTCCGTCCGGCTGCTGGCGTGAGTCGTGATCGCCGGATCGACGGGGGAGAACGAAACGTACGTATTGGACGACGGTTTTGCGCCCCAGATCACACGGCCATGGATCGTTGCGCCGGCACTGAAGGTAAGGTCGACGTGTTGTTCCGCGCTTTCGGCGACTGTGACGGACTGATCGTCGCTGGCGCGATTGCTTCCGGCTCCTTCCCGGAGCTCGGCGCGAAGGTTGACGACTCCGGTCAGACCATCGATGCGGAAAGAGCCGTCCGGTTGAAGAGGCGACGTGGCGTACGTTCCTGTTGAAAATGCGCGGACCGTGACGTCCTTGTACTGGCTGGCCTCCAGCCCGCGGACAGATCCGGTGACGACGCCGCCGTTCTGGAGCGTGAGCAGCATCGGCTGCTGGACGGTGTCGATGTCGATGTCTTTCGCGATCGCAGTCGCATAACCCTGCTTCTGCGCGCGAACCTCGTAGAGTGCAGAGCCGAGACTCTCGATGCGGAAGTTCCCGTTCGCATCCGAGCGCGTGACGTTGCTTCCGGCGTCCTGCACGGGAGTTCTGGCGATGATCATGGCATCGGAGACCGGCGATCCGGCCGGCGTGCGCACGATTCCGGTCAACGTCTTCGCAGTCTTGAGCGTCACGTCGAGATGCGTGACGGCGTCGGTGAGTTTTACGCTCCTCTTTTCGACCGAACATCCCTGCTTGCTGATGGCGAACATCTTCTCGCCCGATTCGACGTCCTGGAAGAGGGTCTCTCCGTTTGGGTCGGTCGAGCTGCGCAGTGCTGCGTAATCCTGCACCGCCGGGCCGCCGCCCGCCGCCACCTCGCGAATCATGGCTCCGGTGATTGGTGAGCCACTGGTGTCGACCACTCGCACGGTAAGGCTGACGCCACGAGTGAGCGTCACTTCCAGGCCCTCGATGTTCTTCCCGTCTTCCACGCGAACAGGCGCACGCTTGACCGCGTAACCAGCGGCGTCGACGACGAAGTCATACACGCCCGGACGAATATGATCGAGAACGACGTGACCGTCGCTCGTATGGAACTCCCGCATCATCGCGGGACTGCGGTTGATCATGCTGTCCATCACCTGCGTGACGGACACTCCCGCGCGGAACTCCAGAACCGGCTGATGTTTTTCATCGAGTACGATCGCGCTGATCCGGCTTCCCTGCTCCGCCTGGAGCACGACGTCCTTCGCCGGTGCGCGTACAGCCTTGGATGCCGTGAGTCCCTCGTCCGGCTTGTTGGCGCCGACCGTGTAGGTCGTCGAAGCGAGGCCGGTAATGGTGAAGCTCCCGTCTGCGCCGCTGAGGCTAGGAACCGGACTGCCGGTTTGACCTGTGGACGCAAACAGGCTTGCGCCCTGGAGTGGCGTTCCGTCCGGGCGAAGGGCGCGGCCGCTGATCTCGACCGCGGTATCGAGCGTCGCTTCCAGTGGCGGGATCCCATCTTTCAGATCGATCTTCTTGAGGATTCGCACGACGTAGCCTTCGCGCCGGAAAGCAATGTCATACGAGCCCGGCATGACGCGAAACGAGAACGTGCCGTCCGCTGCCGACTGGGCGTGATCCGATGGTTTCGCCGAGGAGAGGGCGTTCTGGATCATCCAGTCGATCTGCGCGGCATACTGGTCGTTGTGTTCGACCGGCAGGACCATGACGCCAGCCAGCTCGTGCTTCTCGCTGTCGAGGACTCGCCCCTTGACGACGAGTCCGCTCGGGATGGTTACGTTGAAATTGTTCTTCTTCTCGCCCGCGATCAGGCGGAAGGAACTGCTGCGTCCCGGCGGCAAACCCGGCCGGCGGGCAGTCAAGACAAAGTCGGTTCCAGGATCAATCGGGCGGACGACGTAGTGTCCGTTCGGGCCGCTCCAGGTGAAGGCATCCGATTGGAAGTTGGGTCCTGTCTGGACCTGCGAATAGGCAATGCCCGCGGCAGCAACCGGCGTCCCGCGCTCGTCGACGATCGTGCCCGAGACGGTGCCGGCGCTGGTTGCATACAGATCGCTGCGGAATCGTGTCGATGGCAGAACTGATATGGCCTGGCCGCGAATGACCCAGTGGGGATGCGCTGCCGAGATGCGATAGTTCCCTGCCGTCAGCGGTCCAAGCGTGTAACCTCCACGCTCGTCGGTGAACGTGGCCGCGCGAACGCCGGGGTCGCCGCCCATGAAGCCGCCGCGTCCCGTGCCGGTTGTCAGGTTCACGAGCACGTTCGCGAGCGGAGTCTTCGTCGCGGCATCGCGAAGTGTTCCCTCAATCACTGATGCCGGCCGCGTGACTACACGGAGCGGCGTAGCGCCGGTTGGCCGGGTTAGCATTCCGAGGCGATCCTCTTTGTGAGCGCGAATCTCGCGCCAGAGCGGATCGGCGTGGGCGATGGCGAAATGCCCCTCGCTGTCCGTAGTTCCGAGGGGGAAGCCGTCGATGTCGACGACCGCTTTCGGAAAGGGCGATTTTCCGTTCTCCATGACTGCCGTTCCTTCGATGGCCACACCGGCGGACAACGCCACGTCGAGGTTTCCGCGCTTCGCGTCGAGCACGATTCTCGTCGCCAGCGCGTAGCCTTCCGCGATGACGACCATTCGCGCCGGCGCAACGGTTTCCGGAACCGTGAACGCACCGTTCGCATCCGTCTTTGTTTCGTAGCCGCTGCTGAATGAGACGATTGCGCCGGCCACCGCCTTTCCGTCCGCGCGAACCTGCGCGGTACGCACGGAGGACGTTCGAAGCATGAACACTCCGGCGTCATCACCGTCAACGGCGACCTTCTTCTGCGTGTCCAGCGATGGGGCTGTGATGTACAACTCGACGACGGGCAGCTTCTTCGGATCGATATCAAACTCGCCCTTCGAGCTCGTCTTCGCGCTGGCGATCACGAGACGTTCCGGAGCGGCGGAAACGAGCCGCGACGAGCGCTGGTCCGCCGTCTCGATCGCATAGGCGGCGACGCTGGCGTTCGCGATTGGTTTGCCGTCTCGGGTCATCACGAGACCGTGAATCGACGCCGATGCCGCGGTTGCTGCGAGCATTGTGCTGATCGCTGCCATGCCGATTCGTCGCATTTGGCTATTTCCTTCCTGACTTGATCGGTTGACTCCATCCTACACTTGGACGCACGTCACATCCTCGGGTGACAACTGTCACGACATCACATCCACGTGTTCGCTACCGTCGCTGAGACAATGTCTCAGCTTGCGATGAATCACTCAGGAATCGAGGACGGCGAAACGAAATTCGCCGGACGTCCGCTGCTTCTTGTTGGCAATCCGAATGTTGGCAAGTCGCTGCTTTTCACGCGGCTCACCAATCACTACGTGACCGTCTCGAACTATCCCGGGACGACCGTGGAGATGACGACGGCGGTGGCGGAGATCGGCGACGAGAAACGCTCCATCATCGATACGCCCGGCATCAACAGTCTTCTGCCGCAATCGCAGGACGAGATCGTGGCCCGTGATCTTCTGCTGCGCGAGCGGGACATCGACGTCATGCAGGTGGGCGACATCGGCAACATGCGCCGCACGCTTCTGCTGACGCTGCAACTCAGCGAGTACGCGGTGCCGTTTGTCGTCGCGCTGAACATGGCCGACGAACTGCGGTCCATGGACGAGGGACCCGATGTCGCCGCGCTTGCGGAAGCGGTCGGTGTGCCGTTCGTGTCGGTCTCCGCGCTGCGGCGCTGGAACATCGGAAAGCTCAAGACGGCGCTGGAAAGTGCCTGCCCGGGATCGATGGCGGTGGCGTATCCGATGGCGGTTGAAGTGGGGATCGCCGCGGTGCGCGAGGTGCTTGAGTTGCACGCGCCGTTCATCGCCAACCGCGGTGTGGCGCTTGCGATCCTGGCGGGCGACGTCACGTTACGACCGCTGCTCACTGCCTCGTGTCCCGCATCCGCGCTCGCGAAACTCGACGACCTTCGCGCTGCCGTGCAAGGCCAGCTCGCGCGTCCGCTCAGCACGTTGATCTCGCACGCGCGCGTCGCGGCCGTCGATGAACTGCTGGCCACGATGCAACGGCGAAGCGTGTCGCATGTCGATGGACTGCGCGATCGCATCGGCCGCACCTGCATGCACTCGATCTACGGCATCCCCATTCTGTTCGGCGTTCTTGCGCTGGCCTGGCTGCTCG
>DATAMS010000059.1:0-2664 GCA_036260495.1 Thermoanaerobaculia bacterium | reverse complement strand
CATCACATTGTCACAACCGCGATCGAGCACCCATCTGTGCTCGAGCCTGTTTCGGAATTGGAACGGCGCGGTCACGGCGTGACGATTGTGCCGCCGTCGCGCAGCGGTGTCGTCGACGCGAATGCAGTCATCGATGCGTTGCGTCCGGAGACGCGCCTCGTAACGATGATGCTTGCGAACAACGAGACCGGCGTCATCCAACCGGTCGCTGAGGTCGCGCGCGTTTGCCGCGAACGATCGATTCATTTTCATTGCGACGCTGTGCAGGGCGCTGGCAAGATCGCGATCGATGTGAACGAGCTCGCGGTCGACACGCTCGCGCTTTCCGCGCACAAACTGCACGCGCCGAAAGGCATCGGCGCACTGTATGTTCGCCGCGGTCTTTCACTCGATCGCCACATCCTCGGCGGCGCGCAGGAGCGGCGGCGGCGCGCAGGAACGGAGAATGTTCCGCTGGCCGTCGCATTCGGCGTCGCCGCCGATCTCGCGCGCAAACCGTCCGAAGTTGGCGTCTTGCGCGACGCGTTCGAGAATGCGTTGCGCGAGTCCGGATTCTCAATCGTCATCAACGGCGCGGACGCGCCCCGCATCCCGAACACCAGCAGCGTGACCTTCCGCGGCGCCGACGGCGAAGGCATCGTCATCGGCCTCGACCTCAACGGCGTCGCCACCTCCACCGGCTCCGCCTGCTCCTCCGGCCGCGTCGAGCCAAGCCACGTCCTGTTGGCAATGGGGCTGACGCCCGAGGAGGCAAGAAGCACGGTCCGCTTTTCACTGAGCAGGTTCACGACGCGCGAGGAGGTTGCGCAGACCCTGGCGATTCTGAGGGAGGTGGCGCCGAGGTGTCTGGCCGAAGTCCGTCCAGGATAGGAAACTTGGAATTCGTGGAAATGGGTTCCTTGAGGAAGCCGTTATTGGTGTTGACTTTTTGGTCAACTGGGCTGATCTTGTCGCAAACGCAAAGGTCAGAAGCTGCTTGAAATTCACGCTCATCGAGACGTCGCGTGGAGAGGAAGGGTTTGCCGTCTACGCGACGTCAGACGTCGTGTTGTTCCTGGAAGACTTAGATGACAATGTCTTCCAGAAAGCGGCGGCGCTGCTCGCTCATGTTGCTGAATACGGCATTCCAAAGAACCGTGAGAAGAGCAAGAAGCTGGTCGGTGACATTTACGAACTGAAGGCATACCAGGTCCGTTTGGCTTACGTGTACGGCGAACGCCGCCGTACGATTCTGATGATTCATGGATTTACAAAGAAGTCAGATGATTGGCCGAAGAATCACTTGCAGGTAGCAAAGCGCGTCTGCGCCGAGGCACAAGACGCAATCAGAAAGGGAGCGATTCAGTATGGCGACTGATACCTGGCTGCAGAGCAAACTTCGAAAGTCTGCGGGACACGTGGGGTATGAGATCGAGCGTCTTCTGATTGGCATCAACGAAGAGATCGTCGCGCAAATGGAAGCCAAGGGTATTACTCGGACTGAGCTCGCTCGCCGTCTTGGCGTCGACAAGTCCTACGTCACGCGCATGTTGAATGGCATGCCGAACATGACGCTGAAGACGCTCGTCTCGGTGGCCAGCGCACTCGATTGCCAGGTGTCCATGCCCTCCTTTTCGAAGTTGACGGTCGCCGGCTCCGATCACATCAAGGTGCCGGCCGCGTCCAAGCGGCCCCGGTCCCGGAAGAGCAGGCAGTCGAGAGTCGCCGGCAGCGTTTGAGTTCTTCCACTCCCGGCTTCGTGGATCAGCACCCCGCTCCCACACGCCACTCCCCAAAACCCACTCCCCAGCAACGAATAACCCTTGCCCACACCCGGTTTGTCTGAGACAGTTACCTCGGTCCTGATGCCGGAAAACCAAATTCTTACGGGCGATCTCTCGCGCATTCAGTTGCCGGACGTGCTCAGCTTTCTCTCCATGATCCGCGGAACGGGAAAGCTGCTGCTGCGCCAGCCGCCGATGGAGCGTTCGATTCACTGGAAAGACGGCGAGATCGTCTTCGCATCCTCCAACTCTCCCGAGCACTCCCTCGGCATGTTCCTGCTGCGCAACGGCAAGATCACACAGACGCAGTATGACGAGTCGAAGCGCCGCGTCACGGCCCAGATGCGTCACGGCAAACTGCTGGTGCAGATGGGCGCCATCTCGCCGAAGGATCTCTGGTGGGGCGTCAAGAATCAGGCCCTCGAGATCATCTACTCGCTCTTCAGTTGGAAAGAAGGCGTCTTCGTTTTCGGCGACACGCAGGACGAGCTATTGAACGAGCGGATCGTGCTCTCGATCAATACATCGACCGTGATCATGGAAGGCATTCGCCGCCTCGACGAGACCGCGATGATCCGCGAGAAGATCACCAGCCTGGACATGATCTTCGCCAAAGAGCCGGGCGCGGTCCCCGATTTCGCGTCGCTGGAGTTGAGCGATCACGAAGTCGAGCTTTACAACGCCATCGACGGCAAGCAGACCATCCGCGCCCTGATCAGCCGATCGGAGATGACCGAGTTCGAAGTCACGCGCATCCTCTTCCAGCTTCTGTCGGCGCGCTTGATCGAAGTGTCGTCCGAGGAGAAGTCGTTCCGTCCGGTGTTCCTCGATGTCGAAGACTCGCCGGAGTTGCTGAAAGTGATCTCCACCTACAACGACATGTTCGGCCGTCTCTACGAAG
>DATAMS010000051.1:0-6202 GCA_036260495.1 Thermoanaerobaculia bacterium | reverse complement strand
CGTCGCCGTGATCAAACGGCCGTTGGCCAGGTCCCGCACGATGAGCGTGCCGTTGCGATAGTCGATCCGGTCCACCACGCCGCGTACGTAACCCACGCCATAGGCGCGACCCGCCACGGTTCCGGGCCAGCTCACGGCATCAAAGTAAATCGAACCGCCGCGGAAGATGCCGCCGAGGTTGATCGAGATCCCAGGGCGCAAGTCGCCGAAGCGGTTGCCGAAGCTCGACTGAGGCACCCAGTACGACTGTCCTCGATCGAGATGCACACGATAGCCGTCGCGCTCGCGGCTGAAGGAGCTGACCTTGCCGGAGATCGTGACGCGCTGATTCTCGTGGTAGCCATTGGCTCGGTTGTCACCGGAACGAGCGTCAATCGTCTGTCTGCCGCGATCCGAATTACGGATTCCGTCTCCGCGCGACTGCGCGAATGACGGCGCCGCCAGAAGAAGCGCGATCGCGCCCGCTCCCGCTGCTTTTGCTGCCCACTTCGTCACTGTCGTTTTCATGTCGTTCTCCTTTGTTACACACGGAGAGACAATGCCGGAGAGGCCGTTCTTTCGCTCGAAACGTGAACCGCATGCCGGTGTCATGAAGCGCTGTTTTCGGGTCACGAACTGCAGCGCTCCGCTATGATCGAGGCACACGTGAGTCTTGCGAAGGGAACGATGCTTGGCCCCTACGAGGTGGACATCCTCCTCGGGGTCGGTGGGATGGGCGAGGTTTATCGCGCTCGCGATACGCGGCTCGGTCGTACCGTCGCCATCAAGGTTCTCCTCTCCGGACTCACCGCGAGCAGCGAACGACGTGCGCGATTCGAGCGCGAGGCGCGCGTCATCTCTGCGCTCTCCGATCCGCACATCTGCGCGCTTTACGACATCGGCCGCGACGGCGACACCGAATATCTGGTGATGGAGTACATCGAAGGGGAAACGCTCGCCGGCCGGATTGCGCGCGGACGCCTTCCGCTCAGTCAGGTTCTGCGATTTGGTACCGAGATCGCGCAGGCGCTGCAGCATGCCCATCGCGCCGGAATCACGCATCGCGATCTCAAACCGGGCAACGTCATGATCACCAGCTCGGGCGTCAAGTTGCTCGATTTCGGCCTGGCCAAGCTCGCCAATCCGGAACCGGCGCCTCGCGACTCCAACGCCGAGACGATCGTCAATCCGCTCACCGCGGAAGGAATGGTCGTCGGCACGCTCGTCTACATGTCGCCGGAGCAGCTCGAAGGTCGTGGCATCGATCACCGTACCGACATCTTCGCGCTCGGCTGCATCCTGTACGAGATGGCCACCGGGCAACGGCCGTTCAGTGGCTCGTCGGCTGTCGCGATCAGTGCGGCGATTCTGTCCTCCGATCCTGCTCCGATCCGTTCGCTCGAACCGTCAACGCCGCCCGCGCTGGAACGAATCGTTCTCACCGCGCTCGAGAAGAATCCCGAAGATCGATGGCAAACGGCTCAGGATGTCGCGCGCCAGCTGCGATGGCTGTCGGAGACTTCGTCGGCGACGGATGGAACTCCGGCGATTCAAGCACCGCGCCGTTCTCGGACGATTCCCTTCGTCTTGCTGACTGGGCTCGCTGTGGGCGGCTTGCTCGCGTACGGGATCACCAGACTGCTCCGAGGAAATCCTGCAACGGCGGCAACGGTGCGCCTCCATCTTGCGACGACCAATGACGTTCAGTTCGTTCCGTCTTTCGAATCACCAAACTTCGCGCTGTCTCCGGATGGCCGGACGCTTTGTTTTGCAGGGCAGCAAGGCAATACCAGCGCACTCTTCCTGCGACGGCTGGACTCTTTCGAGGTGAGCAAGGTCGAAGGGTCTGACGATGCGTGGGCGCCTTTCTGGTCGTCGGACGGCGCCTGGATTGGGTTCAGCGCGCACGGCAAGCTCTGGAAAACAAGAGCCGGTAACACTTCCGTTCCTGAACCGTTATGCGAAGTGATGGGCGGCGGAGCGTCGGCGTCCTGGGTCGGGAAAACCATCCTCTTTGCGGATCGCTCCACCGGACGCAACGAGATCTTTCGTATTTCCGATGAGGGCGGAACGCCGGTCAAAGCCGGGGCTTTGAAGCCCGGTGAGTGGCGCCAGGTTTGGCCACACCTGCTATCGGATGAGCGTCATTTCATCTATCTCTCCGCCGCGCAAGGTTCCCTGGATCGAACGCTCGTCCTGGCCTCGCTTGACTCGTCAGCATCGTCGGCGCTCTTGAAAAACATTTCCGAGGCAACAGTCGTCCAGGGAAACCGGCTGGTTTTTGTTCGCGACGCAAACCTGCTGACGCAACGATTCGACGTTGATAAAGGCAAGCTCGTAGGAGAGCCGTCGCTCATCGCAAACAATGTGGCGTACTTTTATCCATCGGCGCGAGCCGTCTTCGACGCGGCAGGTGGCACCATCGTCTACCGCACCAACACCAGCACCGGCAGGCTCGTGATGACCGACCGCAAGGGAGCTTCGCGGGTCATCGATGACCGTCCCTTCGACAAGTTCGGCCTCAGCTACTCACCAGACGGAAAGCAGGCTGTGGTCACGGTGCTCAATCGGGAGACGGGACTCGGCGACGTCTGGATCTACAACCTCGTGCGCGCCACGCGGGAGCGCATCACCAATGATCCGGGACTGTCACTTGCTGCAATCTGGACACGTGACGGCCGTTCCCTCATTTATTCGAGAGCGGGCGTGACGCTCCCCCACCTCGTACGCCGCTCCCTGACATCACAGGAATCCGAGGACCTGCTGTCGCCGGGGACGTTCCAATGGGCCGGCAGCTTCTCGCCCGACGGATCCACTCTCTACTACACCCGCGAGTCGTCGCAGACGCAGGACGACATCTTCACGCTCGATATGCGAACGAGAAAATCGGCGCCGTTTCTCAACACCACGTTCTTAGAGTCGGAGCCGCAAGTGTCGCCGGACGGAAAATGGATTGCGTTCTCTTCCGACACAACGGGAGCCCGTGAGATCTACGTGCAGAGTCTGGCGGACAGCAGCCTGCCTCGGGAGCGCATTTCGACAGACGGAGGCGTCCTGCCGCGCTGGCGCGCCGACGGACAGGAACTTTTCTATATCTCGTCTCAGGATCGGGTCATGAGCGTCGTGCCGCATCCGGCTGGCCAGTGGGGCGAGACCGTCAACACGGAGCTGTTTCGCCAGCCGGCCAATGCGGTGCGATTTGCCCCCAGCCCTGACGGGCAATCGTTCCTCTTCGTCGAGCAATCACGAGGCGCCGCCGACTCGCTCTTTCATGTGATCGCCGGTTGGCAGTAGTGCCATACTGGATTTCCAATCTTTAGGGAGGATTCCAATGCGGGCACGAAAGAGCGTTTCGATTTTCGCCGTTGCTTTCATCGCGATCACGTTCCTTGCCGCTGCGGCCCAAGCCGGCGCGCCTCTGAAGGGAGTCGATGTCAAGCTGGGGAAAAATCCCGGCGGCGGCGCTTCCGCGCGCACGACCAACGCCGGCGGCAACCTCGACCTCGGCGTCCTACCGGCCGGCTCGTATTACCTGATCATCAGCGCTCCGAAAGGCACGGACATCGCTCGCGATCCCGAGGCGCAGATCGAGATCAAAGGTGCAACGGGCGGCACGATCAAAAAGCGCTGGGACTATGCGAAAAAGAAAGCGTTCGATGCCGCGCCGGCCGATTCGTCCGCAAGAGCCGCGGCCCCAATCGGTGAGGAGAAGATCATCTTCAATTCCGACGGCAGCCATCCGATCGTGATCGCCGCCACGACAATCATCAAATCCAAATCGAACATCGCCAACAACTGACGGAGTTAGCCGCGTTTCTCACGTTCTCAGAGAATCTCAATCGAGCGCCTTCTCCCCATGCTTCTCAGGAGAGTTAGTTGCTGTTTCAAGTTGCGGCAACCTCCAATCGAGCGATGCAAAGGTATCGACGAAAAAGTGGGAAGTGTTGGTGAGCTCTAGCGTGATCGTCGAGGCCATCCGGCGTTTCCTCACTGCACACGATCTTGTGCAACGGCCAATCGTGGCGGCTATCTCGGGTGGAGTCGATTCGACGTCGCTGCTTCTCGCGCTCGTTGAGATCGGCGACATCCAATTCACCGCCGCGCACGTCAATCATCACCTTCGCGGCGCCGAATCCGATGATGACGAGGCCTACGTTCGTGAGCTCTGCGCGCGTTACGACATCCCGCTGCGCGTCGCTGACGGCACGCTCGATCCCGAGGCCGTCCGGCATCGCGGCATCGAAGCGGCGGCGCGCGAAGTGCGTCACGCGCGGCTGCGCGAGATCGCCGGCGATGCGCTCATCGCCACCGCGCATCAGAAGAACGATCAGGCCGAGACCGTGATGATGCGGCTGATGACCGGCGGTGGCATCGCGGCGTTGCGCGGCATCCATCCGGTCCGCGACGACGGCATCATCCGTCCGCTTCTCGATGTCACGCGCAAAGAGATCGAGCGCTTCCTGGCCGAACGCAACCTCACTCCCCGCTTCGATCGTTCGAACGCCGATCCACGTTTTCTTCGCAACCGCGTCCGCGCCATGCTGCGCGATTTCGACGACAGCGTCATCGACAACCTCGCCGCGATCGCAGATCAGGCGCGCCAGCAGTGGCCCGTTCTCGAACAGACGATCGATGCCGCCGAGGATGTCGTCGAGTCCGAGGAGGAGACGAGATTTCGGTCGATGCCGGAGAACGCCTGGCTGCGACAGGCGCTGCTGCTGCGTCACATCCGAAGGCTCGATCCCGAGGCGCGCGATATCTCCGCGGAGGATCTGGCGCGACTGAATGGTCACGTTGCCGGGTTTCCGGGTTTCCAGGTTGCCGGGATCAAGCGCGTCTCCCTAACGAAATCGCTCGAGTTGCTTCAAGAAGGAAACGAGCTCGTAATCCGCCGCCGCGGCGACAAAGAGTCAGCGCTGGATTTCGAGATCGAGATCAACCCAGGCACCGAGGTGTACATCCACGAGATCGAAACAAAAGTCAGCATCCGGCAACTCGTCAACTCGGAACCCAGACAACGCAGCAACCCAGCAACCCAACTCATCCAACTGGCAAGCGGCGCCGAACCAAAATTCACCATCCGCAACCGCCGCCACGGCGACCGCTTCCGCCCCCTCGGCATGTCCCACGACAAAAAGCTGAAGGATCTCCTGATTGATCGTAAGATTGCCGTTGCGTCGCGCGATCGCATTCCTCTCCTCATCTGGCAGGGCGCGATCGTCTGGGTGGCTGGCGTCGAGGTCTCCGATCTGTTCAAAGTGACAGGCGAGACCGCCGACCTTTACGAGGTCGCGATTGAGAAAATTCACGAAAGCCTTCAGCGCCCGGGAGATTGAACAGCGCGTGGCTGCGCTGGCGGCGGAAATTCGCGACGATGCCGGCGACGCTCCCCTCTTCCTCCTCGGCATCCTCAAGGGCGCGTCGTGCTTCCTCGCCGACCTCCTGCGCCGCATTCCGGGCGAGGCCGGCTACGGCTTCATCGACGTCGTCCGCGACGTCGCCGACGCCGAGACCGCCGCCGCGCTGGAGATTACGTATCTGAGCTGGATCGACATCCGGGATCGAAACGTCTACGTCATCAAAGACGTCGTCTCGACTGGCGTGATCGAGACCTACCTGATGACGCAACTTCGCGAGAAACAGCCGTCGAGTCTCAAGCTGGTCGCGCTCCTCGACCGCCCCGACGCGCGCACGGTCGACCTGACCGTCGATTTCCGCGCTTTCGAGGCCAGCGACGGTCCCTACGCCGGCTACGGCCTCGAATTCGAAGGCCGCTGCGGAAACCTGCCGTACATTGCGTCCGTTAAATGAGGCCGTTCGGCGAAAGCATGCATGATCGGCAACGAGCGGCGATCGCGAGGCATCGTTGGGTCCGCTGCCGCTGATGCGGCAGGCAAATCGCACCACTAATCCGTGGGTTGCTCGCTGGCGCTCGCACCCACGGGCGGCGAGCTCGTAATCAGCCTGCCGCGTCAGCGGCAGCGGACCCACGACTCGCCCAAGTCTCTCGCCTCCGAAACATCCTCGGCTTGCTCCCGTTAGATGACTCGCGAACGTTTGGCGCCCTGTTCGATTGGAGACGTGAAACGCTTCCGAGAACGGAGATCTCACATAGAATTTCACCGCCATCACTCCCGTTCTCGCACCCGGCTGTGTATGGCACGCACGAAGCATCCGCGTGCTCCCTTTGGAGGTTTGATTGAATTCGACGCTCAAAACGGTG
>DATAMS010000036.1:0-15836 GCA_036260495.1 Thermoanaerobaculia bacterium | reverse complement strand
CACATGAAGATCTCCTATGCCCGTGGTTTCTCTCTGCTGATCCTGGGTCTCGCCACTGCCGGGCAGGCGCGCGTGGCGAAGAAAGTCGCTCAGCCCTTCACCGCGATTGCCACAAATGACGCCACAAGAACGCCGTTGTTGAGCCCGGCCAGCAAACCGGGCGCGGCCATACTTCGAGCGCAGATCCTTCTCGATCGTGCGCACTGCTCGCCCGGCGAGATCGACGGACGATACGGCGGCAACATGCGCCTGGCCGTCGCCGCATTCAACGCGTCGCGGAAGATTCCGTCAGGCGCGAACGTCAGCGCCGCGACGTGGAAAGCACTCAACGACGATGCCGCGACGGTGATCACTCCCTACATGATTACTGCCGCCGACGTAGCCGGTCCGTTTGCGGCGATCCCCGTCGAGACGCCCGACAAAGCGAAGCTCGCCGCGCTCGGATACGCATCGCTCGCCGAAGAGCTGGGCGAGCGCTTTCACGTCAGCCCGGCATTGCTGCAACGGCTCAATCGCGGCATCGCATTCGACAAAGCCGGAACGACGATCGAGGTTCCCAATGTCGAGCGGCCGCTCCTGACCAAGACCGCAGGAATGAGCATTCGCGTCAGCAAGAGCCGGCAAGCAGTGCAAGCGATCGATGCGAGCGGCAACGTGCTGGCCACGTATCCGGCCACGATCGGCAGCGTTCACGATCCGCTTCCGATCGGCAAATGGAAGATCAACGGCGTCGAATGGAATCCGAAATTCAACTACAACCCTGACCTTTTCTGGGACGCAGAGGTCAGCGACAAGAAGGCAAAGCTGCCGCCGGGGCCGAACAATCCGGTCGGCGTCGTCTGGATCGATCTCTCAAAGCCGCACTACGGCATTCACGGCACACCCGATCCCTCGACGATCGGCAAGACTTCCTCGCACGGCTGCATCCGCCTGACGAACTGGGACGCCGGCGAGCTCGCCAAACTCGTCACGCCGGGCATGCCCGCGGTACTCGAAAAATGAGACTGACGAAAAAACTCGGATTCGCTGCCGGCGTCGCCGGCGTTGCCGGACTGGCGTGGATGGCGTCCGGAACGACGCAGAATGTGGCTGCTCCGACGCCCGCGACCCGGCAGGCAACGCGAACCAATCCCGCGCTTCCAACCGTCCCGGTAACGCCGAGGATGTTGCTGACGCCGGGCGAAGGACCGCGTCCGATGACCATGCCGGTCGAAGGCATCGATCCCAGCACGATCCACGATACGTTCGACGAAATGCGCGGCGGCGATACGCGGCGCCACGACGCGCTCGACATTCTCGCGCCGCGCGGCACGAACGTCCTCGCCACCGACGACGGCACCGTCAAGAAACTCTTCACCAGCGTCGCGGGCGGCCTGACCGTCTATCAATACGATCCCGATCAGCGCTACTGCTACTACTACGCGCATCTCGACGCCTACGCCATGGGCCTTCACGAAGGCCAAATCCTCAAGCGCGGCGATCTCATCGGCTACGTCGGCACGACCGGCAACGCGCCAAAAGACACGCCGCATCTGCACTTCGCGGTCATCAAGCTCGATCCCGATCGGCGCTGGTGGACCGGCACGGCGATTGATCCCTATCCGCTGCTCTACAAGCCGCGATAACACAGGCTCAACATTTGCTACCCCGCGCTGCGTCGAAAGGGGTTTGCAATGCAGAGAAGTTGTGCCTGGATTCTTGTCTCATTTCTTGTAGCCATGCCGATGTTCGCCGAAGACGTGGCCGCGCCGCCACCGAAACCATGGACGAGCAGCATCGGTGCGGGTCTCGCCATCACCAGCGGTAACACCGACACCAAGAACTACAACCTCGCTTTCGCCACGAAATACGATCCGAAGACGCGCCTCGTGTTCAAAGCCGATGCGCTCTATCTGCGTGGCGATTCGAACGGCGCCACGCAGGTCGATAAAGCCTCCGCCGATGCGCGCGAGGAGTACGCGATCTCCGACCGCACGTTCGCGTTTGCCGAAGTCTCCTACCTTCGCGATCCATTCAAGGACATCAATCACTTCGTTGCGCCCCTCGCAGGCGGCGGCTATCGCATCATCAAGAGTGACGCGCGCAATCTCACCGTCGATGGCGCCCTCGGCGCGGAATTCGAGAGCAACGCCGGCGCCAGCCGTACGAGCGGCGGCGCGGCAAAAGCGGGCGAGAATTTCGATTGGGCGCTGTCGCCGGCGAGCAAGATCACGCAAAAGCTGACCGCGATCTGGAAGACGAGCGATTTCGGCGACGCCTTCTACCACTTCGACGCCGGCCTCACGACCACCGTGGCCACACGTCTCGAGCTGAAGCTCGCCTGGGTCTACGACTACAAAACGAAGCCAACGTCGTCGACCGTCAAAAAGGGCGACAGCGCAATCTTCGCCGCGCTGCTGTTCAAGTTCTGACGGGAAGACGGGAGTCGGGGGTCGGGAGTCGGGGGTCGGAGAGCTCATAACTCCGACCCCCGACATCCGACTCCCGACGCCTGACACCGATTGCTCACGCCACGCTGCCAGCCGAGGTTCATAATTGCGGCGGGAGGAAGTCCATGAAACGAGCCATCATCACTGCCTTTTGCGTCACCGTCTTCGCCATCCCCACTCTCATCGCCTCGGGCCCCGGTGGAGGAGGGATGAGCTCCACGCCGTCGCCATCGATGCAGCGCTCGCCGCACGACATGGCCGTCGATTACTACAACGCCGCCGAGCGCCGCCTCGATGGTCTCGCCAAAACGCACGACGAGATGAAGGCGCAGACCGATGCGCAGAAAGTGGCTAAGCTCCAGGGGAAGATTGCCAAAGGACTCGAGAATGCCGCCGCCGATTTCGAACGCGCGGTGAAGAATGACCCGAGTCTCTACCAGGCGTACAGCGAGCTCGGATTCACGCTACGCAAGATGGGCAAGTTCGATGAGTCGCTCGCGGCGTACGACAAGTCGTTGTCGATCGAGCCCGGCTACGCTCCCGCGCTCGAATACCGTGCCGAGGCCTACCTCGGCTTGAACAGAATCGACGACGCCCGCAAGACGTACATGGCGCTGTTCGCCGCCGACCGTCCGCACGCCGATGCGCTGCTCATCGCGATGAAAGGCTTCGTGGCCTCCCGCCGCGCCGCGCCCGCCGGCATCGACGCCGCGCAGCTCGACGCGTTCGCGAAATGGGTCGGCGAGCGCGAAGTCATCCACACCCAGACCGCGGCGCTCACATCCCAGACTCCCAGCTTCCGCTCGTGGTGAAACTGCATTCTCTCGATCGGTTTCAGCATCTCCTGCGTTTCCTCGCCGCGGCGGCGATCATCGTCGCCGCGGCATGCAGCAGCGGCAATCAGCCCGCGCCCGCAACATTCGCCTGGCATCTTCCGCCGGGCTTTCCGCTTCCGCTGACGCCACCCGAAAATCTGCAGACGGACGCCAAGTTCGTCCTCGGGCGCCGTCTCTTCTACGACCGCCGCCTCTCCGCGAACGAAACGCAATCGTGCAGCGACTGCCATCAGCAGAGCCGCGCCTTCAGCGACGGACGTTCAACGGCGATCGGATCGACAGGCCAAACGCACACGCGCAACGCCATGACACTGACGAACGCCGGCTACAACGCCAGCTACACGTGGGACAGCGTCCGCGTGCGCTCGCTCGAGCAGCAGGCGCGGGTGCCGATGTTCAACACGCATCCGATCGAGCTCGGCGTTAATGGGCATCAGGCCGAGATCGTGGCGCGATTCCGCGATGATCCATCGACCGCCGTGATGTTCCGCGCCGCGTTCCCGGGCGAACGGCGGCCGGTCTCGATCCGCAACATCGCCAATGCTCTCGCCGCATTCGAGCGCGCGCTGATCTCAGGCAACTCACCGTACGACCGCCTCGTTTACCTCGACGATCGCAACGCCTTGACGCCCGCGGCGTGGCGCGGCATGCGACTCTTCTTCACCGCCCGCGCCGGATGTTCGGAGTGTCATCAGGGCTTCAACTTCTCCGGCGAATCGCGTTACGCCGGCCGTCCGCACACGAAACCCGTTCTCGTGCGCAACGGCGTCACCGATGGCCCGTTCCGCGTGCCGACGCTACGCAATATCGAGCTGACCGCGCCATACATGCACGACGGCAGCATCGCCACGCTCGAGGATGTGATCGCGCGCTACGCGACCGCGCGCAAGCTCACACTCGACGCAAGCGAGCGAGCCGATCTTGCTGCGTTTCTGCGCGCGCTGACCGATCGGGAGTTCGTAACGGATGCGCGGTTCGCGGCACCGTGAGTGAGCCTGCATTTCTCACTTTCAGCGAGAAATCGTGCGTAGCACCAACAAAATCTCTGCAGGAAAACTAACCATCAAGAGCGGCTCACCTCTTCGCCAAAATCGAGCAGCATCCGCTCCCCTTCCGGCCATGGGCCGTAGCCGGATGCGCCGTTGATGTGGCCGGCGTCGCCGATGAAGACGAGACGGCTTCCCCAGGCATCGGCGAATTGACGCGCGCGGTCGTTGCTCACGAATTCGTCGTTCGTGCTGGCGATCACGACGCTCGGGAACGGCAGTTTGGCCAGCGGCATCGTCGCGAAGCTTCGTCCTTCGATCGGATAGCCGGGCGCTTCGACATCGCTCGGCCCGACGAGAAATGCGCCGCCCACGCCGCGGCCGCCGCAGTCGATCGCCCACTGCGCGACGAGCGAGCATCCGAGGGAGTGCGCGGCGAGGATGGGCGGCGCGGGACAGGCGCGGACGGCGGCATCGAGCGTGGCCACCCACTCATCGCGATCGGGATGATCGAAATCGCGCTGCTGCACGCGGTGAAACGAATCGTGCTTCGCTTCCCAATGCGTCTGCCAGTGCAGCGGACCCGAATTCCAAAGGCCGGGAATCGTGAGAACGAGAGGGCTCGAAGTGTTCGCCATGGCGCGCGAGTTTAGCGCGCCTGCACGACTTCACTTTGCGGTCACTGTCGCACGCAACCCATCCTTCGGTTCCGGCGGCGTCTTGCTGTAGTCCATCTCGAAATTCTGCGGCGGGATCGACCACGTGTATCCGCGCAGCAGGATGACCGTGAAGATTTCCATGATGTACGTTGCGAAGTCGAGTCCGGGACAGCGATGTCCTGTCGCCGGCCCTGCACCCTGCGGCGCGAACGCGTGCTCGTGGCGCTTATCCTCGGCGCGCTCCGTCGAAAAGCGATCGGGATCGAACGCTGTCGGATTCGTGTATTGACTTTGCGCCACATGGCTCGGCGT
The DNA here is from genome assembly GCA_036260495.1 of Thermoanaerobaculia bacterium. GTDB lineage: Bacteria > Acidobacteriota > Thermoanaerobaculia > Gp7-AA8 > Gp7-AA8 > JADGNZ01. Next base: position 10,614 of record DATAMS010000036.1, on the reverse strand, counting down.
CACCGCCCACATCACCATCCATCCCGCGGGGACGGAAACGCCGTCGAATTCGAGCGGCTTTTTCGTCTTGCCGAAAACCGCGGGAACGATCGGCGTCAATCGCTTCACCTCGTTGACGACCTGCAGCAGGTACGGCATCGCCATCAGCGTCTCGAGCGTCAACGGTCCCTGCGGTGCAACCTTCTCGATCACGGCAGTCAGTTTCGCGCGCACGTCCGGATGCGCCGTCAGTTGCTGCACGATCGATCCGAGCTCCGCGAAGACGATGAATCCAGCGATGACGATGTGATGCAACTCGAGGGCGGCGTCGAATTCCGAGAGCGCCGTGTCGGATGCGACGGCTGCTCCCAGCATGCGCGACAGGCCATCATCGGCCGGCGACTGACGCCGCTCGCGCACGAGCCGGCGAAGTACATCGAGAATCCGGTCGCGCGCCTGAAGCGCCTTGCGATACCGCGTGCCGGGAACGTTAACCGGCAGCGACGCGAATCCGTTGGTGAGTGTGCCGTAGTCTTCGCGCAGGCGGTCCATCTCGTTTCCCGGCGGCATCCCCATCACGGTTGTGCAAATCACTTCGATGGCCAGGCGTTTCAGCTCATCGAGCCAGCGCATCTCACCTGCCGCCGGCCACGCGCGAAAGGACCGCTCCACTGTCTGCTGGACGATCGGCAGATACGCGGTGATGGCGGCGCGGTTGAACGCCTGGTTGACGAGCTTCTTCCGAGCGCTGTGAATCTCGCCGTCGAGCAACGGAAGGCTTCGTCCGCCGAAGAGCTCCTGCACATGCGGCGGCATCGCGCCGTCACGGATGACGATGTCCTCATCGATGAATTTGCCCGCCGCCTCGGGACCAGCAACAACGGCGGTCTTTCGCCCGAGAACATTCGACCGGAAGATTCTTCCATACCGTCCCAGCCGCGCGTCGATGAAGCCAAACGGATTCTTCGCGAACGGCAATGTCTCGCCGAGGAGGGGCAGACCGTCATTGCCGGCAGGGCGCGGACCTTCAGTTGTGCTCAATGGGACCTCCGATGTTTGGTAACGATACGCTGATCGAAGGCCGGCGGATGTTTTGGGGGCGTCGATCCGCAGATGACGCAGATGTTCGCAGATAGAGCACAGGTCACGGCCAGTTCGTGTTTGCGTCCGGTTTATCTGCGGGCCATCTGCGTCATCTGCGGATCGGCCATCGGCATCGTCCTCGCAGGGTGAATCGCTCGGTCCCTCCTCGTTTCTTTCGTGAGCCACGGGACCAGGGGGCAATTCATGACATTTCGATTCCGCGCTGTATTCGTTCTATTCATCGCACTGGCGTCAATTCAAACAGCGTCCGCGCGAACGATCGTGGTTCCTGCCGGGACCTCGATTCACTTCAAGCTCCGCCGGACGATCTCCACCGCCTCGGCGCAACCCGGGCAGACGGTTCCGGCGACGCTCACCGCTCCGATCGTGATTGACGGCGTCACCGTTGCGCGAACTGGCTCGCCGGCGGAAGTTCACATAAACAATGCCGAAGCGTCCGGGCGCATCGGCGGTTCAGCGAAACTCACCTTCTCGCTTGCGTCGATCACACTCGCGAACGGCAGCGCCGCCAGCGTTCGCACGTCGCGCTATTCACGGGAAGGCCGCGCGCACGCCAAGCACAACGCCGAATACATCGCCGGCGCCGGCATCATCGGCGCGCTCGCCGGTCAGGCCCTCGGCCACGACCGCGATGCGACGGCGAAAGGCGCCGCGATCGGATCCGGCATCGGAATCGCCGCTGCCGCAAAGACCGGCAAATTCGATTTCTCCATTCCCGCCGGAACGCGCTTCAGCCTGAAACTGCGATCGCCGGTCCACGCGACGTTCTGACTCGCAACCGATTCTCAGCGCGAACCATCCCGCTTCCCGCGACGACTGACGAATATCTGACGTTCGAGCTTAGGCGCCGATAAGGCACCACTCGGCGACGCTTCCTTCCGATACAATCCGCGCCGATATGGACGTCACCATCACACGCGAGCCCAAGGTCGCCAAGGCTGACCACCTCTTTGTACTGATTGCAGAAAACAGCAAGCCGGACGTCGCCGTCGCCGCGCAGGCGATGAAAGCGATTGCGGATGCGGGCTTCACCGGGAAAGCGGAAGACTCGCTCACGACGGTCGCCGGCGAGCCGAAAAAGATCACGCTCATCGGCATCGGCAAGCAGGACGCGCTCACCATTCGCATTCTTCGCACCGCGCTTTACAGCATCGCGAAGATGGCCAGGAAGCAGCGCGACCGGAACATCGTCGTCGTCCTCCCTTACTCCGTTCCGAAGCTCGATGCCGATGAAACGACGCGCGTCGCCGCTGCCGCGCTTTCGGGCAGCGACTACAAATACGACACGTACATCACGAAGAAAGAGGACAAGTCGCTGCCGGTCAGCGCGCTGCTTGTGCCGCCCGACGGCGTCGATGCCAAGCGCGCGAAACAGCTCGACCTGGAAGCGAAGGCCGTCGCTGCCGGCATCCGCACCGTTCGCGACCTCGGCAACGCGCCCGGCAACCTCGCCACCGCCACCTTCATCGGCCATCGCGCCGAAGAGGTCGCGAAAGAGGTGGGCATCAAGTGCGCGGTCTATGGCAAGCGCGAGATCGAGAAGATGAAGATGGGCGGCCTGCTGGCCGTCAACAAAGGCTCGGCCGAAGAGCCGCGCTTCATCGTGCTCGAGTACGCGCCGCGCAAAGCCACGAAGCATGTCGCGCTCGTCGGCAAAGGCATCACCTTCGACTCCGGCGGCATCTCCATCAAACCATCCGAGAAGATGGAAGAGATGAAGTTCGACATGTGCGGCGCCGCGGCGGTCATCGGCACGATCCAGGCTGCGGCGATGCTGGCGCTGCCCGTGCGCGTCACCGGCGTCATCGCATCGACCGACAATCTCCCCAGCGGCAGCGCGTACAAACCGGGCGACATCGTCACGACGATGAGCGGCAAGACCATCGAGATTGTGAATACGGACGCTGAGGGACGAGTGATTCTGAGCGACGCCCTGCACTACGCGTCGGAATTGAAGCCTGATCACATCATCGACTACGCCACGCTCACGGGCGCGTGCGTCGTCGCGCTGGCGAGCGAAGCGGCCGGACTTTTCTCGAACAACGACGAGCTGGCTCAGAAGTTGATTGAGTGTGGGGAGCGCGTCGGTGAGCGCCTCTGGAGATTGCCCGAGTGGGACGATTACAAGGAACTGATCCGCAGCGACTGGGCGGACATGAAAAACTCGGGCGGACGATGGGGTGGTGCGACGACCGCGGCAGTCTTTCTGAAGGAGTTCGTCAATTGTCCATCGTGGGCGCATCTCGACATTGCCGGCACAGCGTACGCGGAGCACGAAACCTCGCGCGAGGCGCGCGGAGCGACGGGCGCGGGCGTGCGCGTGACGGTCGCGTTTCTCGAATCGCTTGTGCGCTCTTGATCGCCGGCCTCGCCGTGTGTCTCCTCGCAGCGTGTGACGCGCGTCCGCCCGCACCGGTGCGGATCGCGCCGGCGCCACGCAACGAGGTCAACTTCGCGACGGTCGATTCGCCGAGTCTGCAGTTCATCCCACGGCAGCAGGAAGCGCAGATCTGGAAGCTCGACGAGAATCCGATCGTCGTTCCCAGCGATCATCTCGATGCCTACCTCGGGCCGATCGATGCGCCGCAATTCGCGCGCTACGAAACCCTCGATCTCACCATTGGCAAGTACAGCACGCCGGCCGGCGATGGTTTCGCCACCGTCGAGATCTTCCGTTTTCCTGATTTCGTCAAAGCGTTCGGCGCCTACTCGATGGCAAAGAGCGGCAATCGCCAATTCCTGCAGATCCCCAACGAATCATTCGCGAAGGCGCATTCGATTCACATCTGGCGCGGGCCGTACTACGTTCGTCTCACCGGCGGCGGACCGGGCGACGCGCTCCAGAAGTTGGCCACGTTCGTCGCCGACAAGATGCCGCCCGCACCGAACAAGCCGGCGGTCTTCGCATTCCTGCCGGAGACGGAGCGCGTGCCGGGGAGCGAGCGCTACTCCGCCGATTCCGCGTTCGGACAGGCCTTCCTCGCCAATTCATTTCAGGTCACGTACAACGCCGAGAACGACATCATCGAAGGAATCGTGATTCCGGCCAGCAACCGTCAGGCAGCCGCGAATATCCTCGATCAGTACAAAGGTCTTTACCTTCACAACGGCAAGCTCCTCGATCCGATCCCCAACCTCGGCGAAGACAATTTCACCGCCGAAGACCGGTTTCTTGGGAGGGTTGTGGCGTTCCGCATCGACCGCTTCGTCGTCGCCTTCAACGGCTTTCACGAGCGGCAGCATCTCGTCGATTTGGCCACGAATGCCGATCAGCGCATCCTCGGCACGATCCGCAAGCAACTCGTGACTGCCGACAAGCGGGCAGAGAACGCGAACGAAGGCGAGAACACCTCGACATTGCCAGCGTGGCTGCAGCAGAGGAAACGGTAACCCCCTCTCTTTCACTCTGTGGGAAATGCGGAGCCGGGACGGAGTGCTATTCTTCCGCGACTCCAACCGTCTTCCAATCGATAACCTATGGACTCGTTCCCACTCCGTCCGCGCGAAGTCTTCGAAGAGCTGAGCAAGACCGTCGTCGGTCAGGATGAGGCAATCCGCGAGCTCTCCGTCGCCGTGGTCAAGCATCTCGTCGGGCATCCCGCGCCGAACATGCTGCTCGTCGGCAACTCCGGTTCCGGAAAGACCACGCTCATGCGCGCGGTCGAACAGTTTCTGGCCGGACATGCTGATCTGATCGAGTCCGCGAACGTCATCCGCATCAACGCCAATGTGCTGGCCGAAGAGCATCAGGGCTACGGCCGCGCCGTACTGGGGCGGTTGTTCGCCAACGCGCGGCGGATTCTTGGCGCAACCGCCGCGATGAGCGATCTCCTTCGCTGCGTCGAGCACGGCATCGTCTTCATCGATGAAGTCGACAAGATCCGGGCGCAGGTCAGCGGGCAACCGAACGTGCGCGGCATCGTGGCGCAGGAAGCGCTCCTGACGCTGATGGAAAACGAGAACGTCGAGTTCGACGTCGATGGCATGCGCTTCGGCGTGAATTCTTCGAACATTCTCTTCATCGTGGGCGGCGCCTTCGAAGAGCTTTACGAAGCCGTCTTCCGCCGCGCCACGATCGGCCAGGATGTCGCACCGATGAAGCCGGTCGTCGTGGTCTCCGCGTCGGGCGAGGTTCGCGAAGAGCTGCCGTTTCATCTGCGGGACTACCTGAAGTACGACGATCTGTTCCGCTACGGCATGACCCCGCAGTTCGTCTCCCGCTTTGAATCGATCGTGGTGTTGAACGATCTCGCTGAGTCCGATCTGGCGCGCATTTTCGTGGAGCCGGAGGCGTCGATCTTCCGGACGTCGCGGGCGTACTTTCAGCGGTTTGGTGTGGACCTGCAGATCACGCGCGGCGCGCTGATCGCCATCGCCTGGGACGCGGCGCAGCAGAAGCGGCTGGGTGCGCGCGCGCTGCGCGAGACGTTCCGGCGCGTCATCGGCAACCTCGAGTTCGATCCCGTGGACGCCGGCGCGCGTGTGCTCACGATCGACGAGAACATGGTTAAGCGATCGATCGCCAGCCGCGAACAGGGAACGGCCCGGCGCCAATGACGCGAACGTCATTCGCAATCTTCGCAGTTGTCATCGCCCTCGCTACGAGCGCATCGGCACGCGTGATCTTTGTCGACAGCGTCGCCGTCGCGCCGGGACAAGGCACACGGCAGTGGCCGTTCACGACGCTGGCCAGCGCCGCCAGCGCCAGCGGAGACGGCGATGTGATCTACGTCGCCGATTCGGGCACGCCGTACACCGACAGCATCGTGTTGAAGAAGGGTCAAGTCCTCGTGGGCTCGGCGTTCGGCCTCGATAACGTGCGCTCGGAATTCAAAGTCGATACCGGCATCGAGCTTCCCGCGCGAGAAGGTGCGTCGCCTGTGATCAAAGGCACGATCTCGACCAGCGGCAACAACATCATCGCCGGTTGCACGATCGTCGCGGAGCGGATCCCGGGAGTCAGCGGGTCGGGCGCATTCGGAACGCTGACGGTGCGCGATGTGTACTTCAAGACCTCGCTCGGCGGCTTCGCAATCTTCCTGCTGGATCAGCATGGCAAAGTGACGATTACGGGCGGTTCGGTCGACGCGACGCAACAGGGTGGCGGTCTTGGCTTCTCCGGCGGCGAAGGCGGGATCAGCGCCGATCATTGCCCGGTTTCCGGCGATTTCACGACGGCTCTTCGAGTCAGCAACCGGCGGCTCGGACCGATCACATTCGGCCGCGGAACGAAGTTTCGTGTCGCCGATGCCAGCGACGATGCCATCGTCCTGCGCGACGTCGAGAAGAGCGCTCCCATCCTGTTCGAGGATGTCGTCACCGTTCACGGCCGCCGCCGCGGATTTGTCGCCAGCAACACCGGCAGCGTGAAACTCGGCGGAAGCTCGACGCTCAACACCACGAACGGCGCCGCGCTCGACGTTCGCGATTCCGGCGTCGATCTTTCGTTCGAATCCGTTTCCGCATCGGGCGTGGCGCCGGGAACGCTCGACGAGGGGATCGTCGTCGATCGCGTTCACGGCCACGTCACGATCACCGGCGTCGATGGCAAAGCAGGAACCGGCGGCGCGATTCTTCATGCACGCGCCAACGGCATGCGCATCACGCAGACGGCCAACGTCCGCATCGCGGGCATCACGCTCACCGACAGCGGCGTGAATACTCCAGCTCGCGGGGTTCGCTGCGCGGGAATGTTCGACGTCAATTCGACCGCGGTCTGCCGCGCGGCGCTCTATTTACGGCATCTGACCGATTCGACGTTCGAGAACATCGTCGTCGATGGCGGCGGCGCCATGGGCATCAACGCGAACAACCTTCGCGATGTCTCATTCTCCGGCCTGGACATTCACCGCGCCGGCGATGAGACGTTCGAAAGCGGTGTGTTGCTGCAGGAATTGAGCGGCACGGTCACGTTCAGCGCCTCTTCGTTTTCCGACAACGCCGGCAGCGAGGTGCTCGTCGAGCAGCGCTTCAACACGGGCCGGCTCGTCCTCGAGCGCTGCACCCTTTCCGCGCCGCAACGTCCCGACGTCGCGAAGCAGTTGCTGGCGGCGCAGGTGTCCGGAGGAGCGAGGCTCGATATCGCCGTGCGCAACTCCGACCTGCGCGACAGCATCGGATCGGCGATCGAGGCGTCATCGTCGGAGAGCGGCTCACTGGCGCTCGCGGTCGCCGGCACGACGCTCCAGCATTTCGGTCATGGAATCATCACGGGATCGGCCGCGCAATCGTCCCATCTCGCGATTGGGATTCATGGCAGCCAGTTCGCCGCGCCCGCGGTGCGCGAGCGCGCCTGGATCGAGATCGCGGGCAAAGAGAAGGCGACGGTCTGTGCTGACCTGAACGCGAACCGTTTCACCGCGCCGGAAGGCACGGCCATCCGCCTCGCGGCCGGGCCCGGATCGCAGCTTGCGGTCGCCGGCGCCGTGACTTCGGACAGCAAGGCTGCCGCAGCAGCCCTGACCGCCGCAAACGGCGGTGCGCCGGTCGTCATCGACGGAATGATCGCCGCGAATTTAACCTGCCCTTAGTACTTCACAATAACGCGGCGACAGAACCGTGCTAGGATGCCGACCGTTCAGCTTGCCGCCACGCAAGTATAAGAAAACATTCGATTTAATAACGTTAGGCAGGAACTCAGCTATGAAGTTGCCAGTCGTCCATCGCCGTCAATTCCTCAAGGCCGCATCCGTCGCAGCAGTTGGAGTTGCCTTCAGCGAGCGACGCTTATTTGCCGCTTCCCCCACCGGCATCGTGCCCCTCCTCGGCGTCGGTTATGCCGATCACCTTCCGGAAGATGGCTTCACGGTTCCGATGGCCGATGCGTGGTCTGTTCTCAGTCCCGATCCTACGTTCATCAACCGCGCCGCGCGCATCAGCGTCGCCGGCGGATCGCGCGCGAAGCAATATGCGAACACACCCGGCGGAATCGGCATTGATGCCTATTTCCCGATCACGGGACGCGAGTCAGGCAAGCTTCCCCGGTTTTCCTTCTGGTCCGCCGCGGGCGATTCGATGACCGGTAACCTCTCCTTTCGTATGCCCGCGCTGGCGACGACCGGACTCACGTTCGTCGTACGCCGCATGCGTCCGACCGCCGGCGACGGCGCATTGAACACAGTGCCGGCTCTCGAGACAGAAACATCGCCGTTGACGCTCTCGCTCGGTAACGCCGCCGGTCCCAAGCTCGCCCGCGGCATCTACGCGCTTGCGTTCCGCGAAGAGAACAGCGACATCGCACCGAATTGGAACCGCGTCCTGCTGATGAAGCAGAACGGCAAGTACTCACTCTCCAACGCCACCGGTGTGACCTACCTTCTGCTGCAGGTCGACTACGACCAGGAGCCGGCCGCGATCGCGCCAGCACCGCCGCGGAATCGCGGGTCGAAGCACTGACGCGGGAGTCGGGGAACCGACTCGATCCTACCGCTCGTGGAAGGGGTCAGACCGAAAGTGAAAGTGACAGAAGATGTCACCGGCAACAGTCCCGACAATTTACGTCACTTTCACTTTCGGTCTGACCCCTTCCATTCTTGACCCCTTTCACGCCCGGCTACAATGCGCGGCCTATGGCTGAACCGGGGAAATCGCTTTTCGACAAGTTGAAACGTGGGCTCTTCATGACCCACACCGAGATCATCGAGAAGGTGAAGGAGTCGCTGACTCCTGACCTTCCGATCGATCAATCCGCCATCGATCGTCTCGAAGAAGGTCTCCTCGGCGCTGACGTCGGCGCGGAGCTGAGCATGTCGCTCGTCGGGCGGATCGAACAACGCGTCCGCGCCGAACGCATCACGTCGATGGATCGCTTCACCGCCGTGTTGCGCGAAGAAGCGCGATCGCTCATTCCGCAGCGGGCAATCTCGACGATCGACGTGTCGCGCGCCAAGCCCTTCGTCATCCTCGTCGTCGGCGTCAACGGAACCGGCAAGACAACGACGATTGCCAAGCTGGCTTCGCGTTTCAAGAACGAAGGCAAGACCGTCCTCCTCGGCGCGGCGGACACCTTTCGCGCCGCTGCCATCGAGCAGTTGCAGATGTGGGCCGGCCGCATCGGCGTCGACATGGTCAAGCACAAAGCGGGCTCCGATCCGGGCGCGGTGGCGCACGACACGGTCACGGCGGCGAAGGCGCGCGGCACCGACGTCGTCCTCATCGACACCGCCGGCCGCCTTCACAACAAATCGCATTTGATGCAGGAGCTGTCCAAAGTTCGACGCGTCATCGAAAAAGAATTGCCAGGCGCGCCGCACGAAACGCTTCTCGTACTCGACGGAACGACCGGCCAGAACGGCGTGAGTCAGGCCGCGGCGTTCCTCGAAGCAGCGCATGTCACGGGCATGGTCGTGACGAAGCTCGACGGCACCGCGAAGGGCGGCGTGATCCTCTCGATCATGCGCCAGTTCGACATCCCGGTGAAGTTCGTGGGAGTGGGCGAGAGCGCCGAGGATTTGATTCCGTTCGATCCGGCCGCTTATGTCGATACGCTCTTCGAGTGACTGAGTGCCCACCACGACGCGAAGACGACGCCGAACATCCCGACGATGCGGAAGACCAGTTCCGCGGTGAGCCAGAAGTTCGCGCCGGCATCGCCGTAATGCGCCTCGCTCCAGGCGCCTTGCCGCACGGCGTACGTTGATTCGATCGAGATCAACAGGCTGACGCAATGCGACGCGAAGAGAATCGCCAGCGCGATCGCGAGACCGCGAAGATTGGCGAGGCTCCAGGCGCGCTCATTTGATGCGAAGAGCGCCAGCAGCAGAATGATGTTGTAGGTGAGCTGATCGGCAGGAATCGTCGCCGTCGGAATCGGCGTCGATGACGTGACGAAAATCCCGCGCTCCTGCGGGACCAGCACCAGCGGCGCCAGCCGTCGGTCGGCGTGAAGCAGCAGTTGCGTCGCCGGCGCAAGCACGTAGTTGTACGCCGGCGTCGCGGCCCACCAGAGCAACACGCCGAGCGCGAGGCCGGCGAGAAATCTACAGACTCGCAGGAGCATCGCGCGGAGCAACCTTCGAGGTCCAGACGAGGAAGAGCAGCACCGCGGCGCCGAACATCAGCGTCTGCCAGACGGCGAGGTGAAAGGTCTCGAAGACGTTGCGGTGGTAAACGCCGAGGAGGTAGAGCGAATCGATGCGGATGATGTTGAGCACTTCCAGGATGATGGCCGCGCTGGCGGCGCCGATCACTCGCTTCCGCATCGGCGCGTGAAAAGCCAGCATCGCCGCGCAGACGAAGACGACCGCCTCGAGCCCGTTGCATCCGCCGCGGATGTCGACTGCGAATTTCGGTCCGGCGATGATCGTGCCGTCGACATGCACGCGCTCACCGATCACGTTCAGCGCAGCGCCCGAGATGCGAGCCAGCGCGCCGGTGAACGGCAACACGACGTGCGTGTCGACCCAGCCGATGGTAATGAGCGCGTAGAACGCGATGAGAAGAACCGCAAAGACGATGAGAAACCGCGTTTGCCGCGGAGCAAGAGCCATGCGGCGATTCTAGCAGTTGACGCTAGACATCACTGCCGATGCA
>DATAMS010000009.1:0-13389 GCA_036260495.1 Thermoanaerobaculia bacterium | reverse complement strand
AACTTCCCTTTGCGAGCGTAGATCGCGCCGAGGGAGAAGTAGGGCAGGAACGACTCCTGGGAGATCTGGATGGCGCGACGCAGCCAGCGCTCGGCGCCTTTGAGGTCCTGACGCTCGTGGAGCAGCACGCCGTAGAAGACCGCTGCGTCGAAATGATCGGGCTGCACTTCGAGCGTGCGCTCGAGGTAGTGCTTGGCGCGATCGAGATTGCCGTCGTTGAAGAACATCTCGCCGAGGAAGAAGGAGAGCTCGTAGTTGTCGCGGTCGAGCTTGAACGCTTCTTCCAGCGCTTTGATCCCGCGATCAGGATCGAACGCATCGATTGCCGACTCTGCCTCGGCCACAAGCTGCACGAAACGCTCGCGCCGCTCGCCGCGGAAGAGCGACATGATGCGGTCTTTGCGCTCGGTGAAGCGCTGCTTCTTTTCGAGTGCGAGCATCTGCTCGCCCATCTTCGATTCCCACAACTCGACCAGCTCGTCGGCGGAAACGACGTTCTTCCGCTCGAGCAATTCTTTGACCGACAGCAAGCCGGTCTGATTGATGAAGATGGCGCGCTCGTGTTTCTGGATCGCGTCGACGATGCTGCGAATCGTTTCGGCGCTGCGCTTGACGATCTCTTCGAGGCCGGAGACGCGCTCGAGCAGATGCTCGTCGAGCGATACGTCACCTTCTTCGTCGTACTCCTCGACTTCGTCCTCTTCGAACGAGCTCACTCCGGAGAGAACGAGGAGTTTCGCCTGACAACGAAAGCAATACTCGCGCTCGTCATCGTTCAACGCGCTACAGGTCTGGCAGAGCATGTGGGCGATTAGAACACCGCTGAGGCGTTACGTCATCCCTGTTATTCAGGACTTCCGATAGTCGTAAAAACCGCGGCCGCTCTTGCGTCCAAGCCAGCCTGCATCAACCATCTTGACGAGCAGCGGACAGGGACGATATTTCGGATCGCCGAATCCGTCTTCGAGCACGCGAAGAATGGCCAGGCAGACATCGAGTCCAATGAAGTCGGCGAGCGTCAGTGGTCCCATCGGATGATTCATTCCCAGCTTCATCACGCCGTCGATCGATTCGGCGGTGGCCACGCCTTCAAAAAGCGCGAAGATCGCCTCGTTGATCATCGGCATCAACACGCGGTTGGAAATGAAGCCGGGATAGTCGTTGACCTCGATCGCCGTTTTGCCCATCTGCTTCGAAAGCTGTTCGACGCGGCCGTATGTCTCGTCGCTGGTGGCGATGCCGCGGATGACTTCGACGAGCGTCATGACCGGCACGGGATTCATGAAGTGCATGCCGATGACTTTGTCGGGCCGCTTCGTCGCGGCGGCGATTTTCGTGATGGAGATCGAGGAGGTGTTCGATGCGAGGATGCAGTCGGGCCGCGTGAGCGCATCGAGCTTTTCGAACAGCTGCGTTTTGGCGGCGAGGTTTTCGATGATGGCTTCGATGACGATGTCGGCGCCGGCAGCAGCATTGATGTCGCTCGTAGCGCGAATTCGACCAATGACCTGCTGCTTCTCTTCGGCGGTCATCTTCCCTTTATCGACGCCGCGCTGCAGGTTGCTGGAGATCGCCGACATGCCACGCTCCAGGAACGCCTCGGCCACATCGATGAGGGTTACGTCAAAACCGGATGCGGCGGCGGTGTGGGCAATCCCGTTTCCCATGGTTCCTGCGCCGATGACGACGATCTGTTTCATGAAGCCCTCCGAACGGCGGCGAGCCTATCATCCGGCCCTGGGTCAGGATGAATCGGAATGGGCTGTAATAAACTGACCCGTGAGCTATCATCTTGCAGCTCTGTAAGTAGCGGGCGTAAGATCCCGCACCTGAGTTTGTCCCATGGCCTCGAAATGTTTCATGTGCGGTGCGGCGATCACGCGGGGAATCCTCTGCGAGCGATGCGACAAGCCCAGAAAACCGAAGCAGGCCGCGACACCTTCTGAAGTAGTCCCACCTCCGCCGCCGGTCGAGACGCCGCGTGCGAGCGCCCCGGTCTCAGCGAAACCGAAAGCGCAGCAGCCACCGCCGCCACCCCCGCGCGAGACCTCGGCTCCGCGTAGCAGCGGCGGCGGCCAAGCCGCGGCCGCAACGGCCATGGCTCCGGAGCCCGAGCCTTTTCCGAAAGCGCCTCTCCTGCCGTTTCCTGTCGAGTCGGCCTCGCCGGCGATTACCAGCATCGCCAACGTCCTCATGGCCGCCGGCGCACCAGCGATCGTGCTCTCCTCAGATCGCAGCGTGAAGTTCGTCACGGAAGAAGCGAAGCGCTTGTTCGGCGTGCCGCAGACCGATCTGGCTTCCGTGAAACAGATTGAGGCGCTGAGCGGCGCGCGCGTCGGCGAGTTGTCGGTGCCGTCATCAACCGCACTTCGAATCAACAGCCGCAACATTCTCTACACGCTCGTCCCCATCTCCGGCGGTGCGATGGGCGCGGTGCTGATGTTCCGCGAAGCTGATCCGATGAATCCGGCGCACGCGTCGTTCGTGGCCTTCGTGCGCGAGACGGTGTTCGCGCCGCTACGATCGTTGCGCGAGTCCGTGCTCGCCTCCGCGCGCACGGGCCAGCGCGATCCGCTTCTTCAGGATTGGGCGGGGACGATCGATCAGATTCTCTCTTCGCTGGAAATGGCGCCCGAGGTGAAGGAAGCATCGCCGGCAGCGCGGATCCCGAAGGTGGGCGACATCATTCACGCGGTCGCGGATCGTTTCGGTCCGTTTGCCGATCTCAAGAACGTTCAGCTCCAGCGCGACGTGCCGGAGTTGGAGGAGCGTTTTAAGAATCACGAGCAGCTCGCCGACGCGCTCGGCATCCTGATGGACAACTCACTGCACTACGTTCCGCCGGGCGGGCAGGTCGTGATGGGCGTTCGCTGGATGGAGCACAAAGGCAAGCCGCTACTGCTGCTCTTCGTGATGGACAACGGTCCGGTGGTGCCGGAGGAGCTTCGCTCCGCGATCTTCGAGCCCGGCTTCGTCTGGAATCCGCAGGCGCCCGAACGGACCGGACGGAGTCTCTTCAAAGTGCGCGAATTCGCGCTGGCAAACGCCGGCTCGGTGTGGGTGGAGTCGAAGACGGGCAAGGCCTGCACGTTCTTCCTGCGCGTCCGCCCCGACGGCGCGCGGTAGCCGCCGTCCGAAACGTTCAGTGTGCGCGGCGGCGCGCTACATTCATCCGCAGCGTCGCGAATTTCGTTTTTTGCGCTGGCGTCAGGATCGTCTCAATCTCCGCGTTCGTGGCGTCGATCTCGCCGCGGACCTGCGGGCGGGAGTTGTTCATGATCGCGTCGATCTTCGCCCGGTGACGCTCGATGATTTGCTGCACTTGCGTTTTCTGTTGCGGCGATAGCTCGAGCTCGCCGGCGAGACGCTCGGTCATCCGGCCAGCGGAGAAGCGCGCGTGCCGCGAGGAAAGACGGCCGTTGTGGATCAGATAGAAATGATCTCCCGCCACGCCGACGAGGATGCCGGCGATGAACGCGACGATTACGACCACGATGGCCGCGGTGCGGGTCTTATTCGACACTGAAGACATCTCCTCCGACCGAGACGTCGACGGTCTGGCTGCTCGAGACCGCATCGAGGCCGGCCGCCGGTTCGGGCCGCAACTCAAGCCAGCCGACGCCGAGGATTGCCGCAAGCGAAAGCGCCGCGAGCGAGGCCACGACCGGCCGGAACCAGCGCGCCAGAAGCAGCGAGACGCCTCCCGCCGATTCCTCGGACACGCGTGCGCGGACGCGGGCCGCGATGCGCGACGTCATCACGTCGTCAGGCTCGAACTGAAGTTGACGCGCTTCGTCGCGCAATCGTTCGAGGAAAGTGTCGTCAGTCATTGTTGCCCCCGTGAAGGTCTGCCAGTTTCTCTTTCAGTTTGCCTCGGGCCAGCGATAAATGCGACCGCACCGTTCCCTCGGTCAGGTTTGTCATTGCTGCAATCTCCGTGTGACCGAACTGCTCGACGAGATACAGGCGGGCCACGATACGCTGCATCTCCGGAAGCGACTCGATGGCGCGATCGATCCGTGCCGCCAGCTCGTTCGCAATCGCCGGAAGGTCAGCGCGGTCACGCCGTTCCGCCGGTGCCGCGTCGGTGATCTCTTCATGCCGGAACCGTTTGCGATGCTTGATCAGGTCGAGCCCGAGGTTCGTGGCGATGCGGTAGATCCAGGGACCGAACGGCTCGCCGGTTTTGAAACGGCCGATGCTCTCGTACGCCTTGACGAATGCCTCCTGCGCCAGGTCTTCCGCGTCGGCGGCATTGCGGACGATTCCCCACGCGATCGAAACCACGCGCCTCGTGTATTTCGACACGAGGTAATCGTACGAACCGGCATCGCCCGCTTTGACGGCGGCAATCGCGCGCGCTTCGATCGGGTCTTCGTTTGTTGCGCTTCTCGTCTGCGCCCTCTCCGCCGTGAAAACCGATCGATCGAGTGCGAGCGAGCCGATCGTGGCTCCGCCGAACATCGACGTGGCGCTCATCATCTTCTTACTTCTCAGCCTGTCTGGCTATCCGCTGCTGCAGGAACGTTGCAGCTTTGGCGCGCTGGTCGGGGGAGAGGACGTTGAGTGCCTTCGCGGCGGCGTTGAGCGCGTTCGTCTTCATGATGTGCTCCGCTTCGCTCTGCTTGTCGAGCAGCGCCTGCGCGGCGGCGACGTCGTTCGGATTCGCGATCAGAGCCTGCGCCACGGACTGCATGCCGCTGCGCATCGAGGCGCGATACGGTTCGTTCTGCGTTCGCAGATCGGCGAAGATTTTCTTGATGTCGTCAGCCTGCTGATCGGAAAGATTGAGCGCTGCTTTGGCGCGCCCGAGGTGACCGAACAGCATCATGCCGCCGCGACCGCCGGCCATCGAGCAGCCGTGTCCGCGGCCCATTCCAAGTCCGTGTTGCGCCAGCGCGATCGGAACGATGATGAGTACGGCCAGAGCAGCGACGGCCGATACGATGAGAATGCGCTTCTTCATGGGTTCTCCTTGTTGGCGAACGGGTTACGACGATGCCATATGAACGTTGAACATATAATCGCGGCAAGTCGCGCCGCTCCACTATGCGAACTCTTTTAGCAATCGTTGTGCTTGTGTGCGCGTGCGTCAGCTCCGCTCTGGCGCAACCACTCGTCTGTCCGCCGGTCGCCTCGGTTGCCGGCCGTCCATGCGAGACGTTCCACTATCACGTGCTGATGTTCCGTCCCGACAACCGCGGATTCATCGAGCTATACGGTATCAATCAATTCGCGTCGCAGGCTGCCTGCGACCGCGCCCGCGATCTTCAGTTCAAGCGCAACATGGCCGTGGTCGAATTCTTTCGCACGCAACGCCGCGCCGACTGGTGGAAGGCGGATACGTTTGGACCGTGCCATTGCGACATGACGGTCGAAGCCGCCAGCCCCAACATGCTGACGGAATCCGCTCGCTGGGCGCAAGTACAGCTCGCGAACGATGTGCGGCAGCGCGTTCGCGAACGATTGCTCGACGCCGGTGTGCTGTCGGATTCGGAGCTGATTCGCGGTCTTGCGGCGCCGATGTTTGCCGCTCCGCTGATCGGCGGTCCGAAACTCGTGACGATGCCGCAGCCGGTGGCGGCGTCGACGGCATCGAATAGTCCGGACGATCTTCGAATCACCAAGGCGGTTGATGCGACGTCATCCTCGGCCTCCTCACTCGATCTGCCGCTGGCTGAGATTCCGCTTCCGGGTATCGCGCCGCCGGTCAGTGCGGGGCCGCCGGCGCCAACGCCGGTCACTCCCTCCGAGGTGCAGCAACCAGCTCCCGCTCCGCAGCCCGCGGCGGCGGCGCCAGTTCCGGCACCCGTTCCCGCGCCCGCGTCCCTCGGTCCGCCGCCTGCAATCGAATCGACCGTCGTCGTTGCCGATGAGCCGGAGTTGCCGTCGCCCGAAGATGTCGCGGATACCTTCATCGGCTACGAATCCCAACGTATCCAGAACGTGCTGAAAGTCAGCGGATCGATCGGCGACGAAGCGGTCAAGGCGCAGGTTCTCGATGCCTGCACGCAGCGCATCCAGCTTCTCTCCAACCTGCGCTCAATCATCGTCGGCTCGGGCGCGAAGAGCCGTCTCGTCGCCGCGGCCAACGGCGCAAAGAAGGAGAGCGAACGTCTGGCACTCGTGGCGAAACTGTTTGGCAGCGATGTGGTGCCGCACTGGGCGCCGAGGGATGCGGAAGATGTCGTCTTCGATCCGGGCGTCGCCGATCCCGAGCGCGTGTTGCGCGACGCCACTGCAGCAGACCAGCAGAAGAGGCACGCTCTCTACGCGTTGCTGGCGACGTCATCGCCGACCGAGCAGCAGCAGTTGTGGCTCACTTCCGTGATCGAGGGACTTCTGAAATGAAGAGCCTCATCGCCAACGTCTGCGTTCTGCTTTCTGCCTTCTGCCTTCTCGCGCAGGAGGCGCCCCAACCTGCACCCGCGCAGACTCCCGCACTGCAGCCGGCAGCGTCCGCCGCCATGCCTCCGAGCGAAGAGTTCGTGAAAGCCGTCTACTTCGGCAAGAAGTTCGCGGAGATCAAGGACTACGCCAGCGCCTACCAGCAGTTCGCGAAAGCAGATCTTTTGCAGCCGGACGTTCCCGGCGTTCTTTACAACATGGGCGTCCTGCTCGCGCGCACCGGACGCTTTTCCGAGGCGCAGGCGAAGGTCGATCGATACAACCAGCTCTTTCCGAACGGCGCGGAAAAACCGCTCGTGGCCAGACTGCAGCTCGAGCTCGAGTTCGAACGGGAAGTGCAGAAAAAGCGGCAGGTCGATGAGGAGTACACCGCGATCTTCACACGCGGCCGCTACCTCTACACCAAAGGCGACCTGCCCGCGGCGCTGAAACTTTTCCAGGACGCCGAGCAGCAACGTCCCACCGATCCCGCTGCCGTTTTTAATCAGGGCGTCGTCTACGAAAAGTTCGGCGACCTGCCAAAAGCGTCGGAACGTTTTCATCGCTACGAAGAGCTGGAGCCCGACGCGACCGCCAAATCAACAATCGATCAGCGCATCCTCGGCATCGAGAGCGAGATGTCCGACATGAAGACGAAGATCATCTGCCCGTTCTGCGGATTCCGTCTTCCGATCGGCGCGACCTGGTGCCCGCACTGCTGGCACGGTCCCTATCTGACGTCGCAATCGGCCTGGAGCTCGCGTCCATGCAGCGACGGTGCGACGGCAACACGCGCCACGTATTTCGCCGACGATCGCTTCGCGAAGAACGAGTCGTTACCCTGTCTCTTCAACGGCACGATGCTCGAGGCGTTGCGCTACACGCCCGCGCGCCAGCAGCAGGTGCAGGACGCGCGCAAGGCGGAAGGCTGGACCTACGCCGGCGACATCCTCCAGTCATGGCACGATCGCCAGGGCAACGAGATCCGCTACGTTCAGGGAGCCGATTACCTCGAGAAAATCACGTCGTCTTCAAGCGGCGACATGCTGACGTTCGCTGCACACAAAACCGCGGACGCCAGCATTCTCCTGCTCGATCGCGAAGACGTTGTCATCGACGGTCAGAAGTACACGGTTCACTACACCTTCGACGCGCAAAGCCGAATCGCGCAGGAACAGGTTGTCTATCAGAACGCTGCCGGCTGCGATGATGTCGTTACGATGACCGCCGACGTCACGTATGCGAGCAACAACGTGTCGACTGTCAAGATCCGCGGCGGCTACAACGGAACCGTCGTGCAAGGCTCGCCGCGCCTCGATTGGGAAGCGAACATCACGTTTGCGTACGACACGAACGATCGATTGACGAAAGAAGAGCTGGCACTCACGGCGATGACGAAGACCTACAACGAGCGTCCGTACGGCGCCGAGCGTCAGGAGACCGGATCGCTCTACCAGGACATGCGCGTGCGAAAACCGATCGATCGCATGCTCAGCGCCGGTGATCGTTGCGGCATCTCCGGCACCCAAGTCCTCGGCAATCCGGTCGACCTCCGCCCCTTCTACGCGCTCACCCCTAACCTCGCCATCGTCCTCGGCAACGGTGTCACTCGCGCAAGCGTGAGCTTCACGTATCCGGATTCGTACAGAGTGCGTTGATGTGGAGCGAGATGAAGAGATTAGAGACGAGAGATCAGAGACCAGGGATCAGCCTTCCTGATCTCTCGTCTCTTGTCGCTGATCTCTGCTGTCCCGATCTCTGCCCCCTGCCATGACCTGGTATCGCGAGTGGTTCGGCGAGGAGTACCTCGAGCTCTACGCGCATCGCGACGAGCACGAAGCGCGGCGCCAGATGCTCTTCTTTCGCGAGCACTTCGGCGACGTCGATGGCGTCATTCTCGATCTCGCATGCGGCATGGGGCGTCATCTGACGGAATTCAATGGTGCGGGCTTCAACGCGGTCGGCTGCGACCTTTCCTTTACGCTCTTGCGCACCGGCATCGACGAGTATGGGCCGCTGCCGGTCGCTCGCGCAGACATGCGAACACTTCCGTTCTGCAGCGGAAGCTTCGCCGGTCTGGTCAACTTTTTTACGAGCTTCGGCTACTTCGCCACGGAAGAAGAAAATCTGAGCGTGGTGCGCGAGATGGCGCGCGTGCTGCGGCCGGACGGCGTCTTCCTCTTCGACTATCTCAACGTCGACCGCGAGCTGGAGAAGCTTGTCGAGCGCGAGACGTGCGATACGCCGAGCGGCAACGTGCAGATCGAGCGCTGGTTCGATCCGCGTGACCGTTCCTTCAACAAACGGATCACGATCGGTCAAAAGCGTTACCTGGAGCGCGTTCGCGGTTACGATCTCAACGAGATCTCGACGATGTTCACTTCTTCGGGCCTTTCCATCCGCCAGGTCTTCGGCGACTTCGCCGGCGCGCCGTTCGACGCCGCCTCGCCGCGCCTCATCCTCGTCGGGAGCAAAGCGCGATGAGCAGCGCAAAGCCAAGCGTGAAGACCGAACCTCCCTGTCTGCGCTTCCCGCTCGCGCACTATCCCGGCCTGAGCAAATTCACGCGCGACTGGCTGGCCGACGGCAAGAACGCAACGCAGTTCCTCAAGCGCGGAACAGTGGAGCGCCGGCGGCCCGCCGGCTGGACCGCCGCCGGCCCGGCGGCGACTCTCGTCGCAGCCCTCATCGAATCCAACCGTCACTGGAATCACGATGTCGCTGACGAAGTCCGCCGCTGGGCAAAAGGCGAAATCTTCACCGTCATCGCCGGCCAACAAGTCGGCTTCGCCGGCGGTCCGATCTACACCCTCGCCAAACTCGCCGGCATGCTCAAGCTGAAACGCGTCAACGAAGCGAACGGCATTCCGACCACCGTTTTCTTCTGGCTGGCCACCGAAGATCACGACTTCGCCGAGGTGGCAACGCTGGCGCTGCCGAGGAGAGATCCGAAACAGCAACCCGATCTGGCGACACTTCGCGCGCACAGGCACGACTCGAAACACGTCGTCGGCTCCATGCCCATTCCGGAAGAGTTGACGCGCAGCCTCATCGAATACCTCGACATCCCGCGCCCCGCGTGGCTGCGCGAAGGAATCACCTTTCGCGATTCCTTCGCCGAGTTGCTCACGTCCGCGGTCGACGAGAAGTTCATTCTCGTCGATGCTCTTCTCCCCGAGCTGCGCCGCGCCGGGCAGCCGCTGTTCGACAACATTCTCAAGAACTGGGACAGCATCCAGCGCGAGCTTGCGCAGCGTTCGAAAGCGTTGGAAGCCGCCGGCTACGCGCCCCAAGTCGTTCCGCGCGATGGCGAGCCGTACACGCTGCTCTTCGAGTTGGACGATCACGGAAACCGCGAGCTGCTCGAGCGTCCGCGAGCGATTGCATCGCCCGAACGAACGTCGACTTCCGCGCTCACTCGCCCGCTCCTGCAGGACTTCGTTCTCCGTCCGGATCTCTTCGTCGGCGGTCCGTCCGAGGTTGCGTACTACGCGCAGATCGCGCCGTTGCATGAGCTGCTCGATGTGCCGATGCCGCGCGTCGCACTTCGCGCGCACGAGCTGCTCGCGCCGAAGCGCGTCGTTCGCACGATCGAGCGCTTCGACATCAAGCCGGAAGAGATCTTCGCAGGCACCGACGCGCTGTTGGCAACGCGCGAGCCGGCCGGCGTGCGCGAGGTTGAGCAACTGGCGAGCGACGCACGCCGTGCACTCATCGAGAAGATCGTACGCATCGGCGAGATCGCGCTTCCCGCCGAGCACGCACTTGCGCGAGCCATCAATCGTTCCATCGGCCACATCGAATATCACTTCGACAAACTGACCGAGCGCGCCATCCGCGGCCTGGCGCGGAAAGACCGCGAACGATACGCCGCGGTACGCGATCTGGTCACGACGCTCGTGCCCGACGGCTCGCCGCAGGATCGTGTGACCGGCTGGTTCGCGTACTGGACCGAGCATGGCCGGCACCTGATCGATCGGATGATCGACGAAGCAGCGCCGGATGAGGATGTGTGCTAGGTGGTGAGTTTGTGAGGCACGCGATGAAATGGAGGACGTCCATTGCTTGAACCGGTCGACATGATCTTCTTCGGAGCACATCCCGACGACATCGAGCTCTCGTGCGGCGCTACGATCGCCAAAGCGGTGAAGGATGGGCTGCGCGTCGGCATCATCGAGCTGACGCGAGGCGAGTTGGGAACGCGCGGCACTCCCAAAATCCGCCGCCGCGAGGCGCTCAAAGCCGCTGGCATTCTGGGCGCGCGTTTCCGCGACCAGCTTGACTTCGGCGACGGCGGCATGCGCACCGGCCGTGACGAAGAGATGCAGATCATCGCTGTCGTTCGCCGCTGCAAGCCGAAAGTCGTCTTCACGATGTGGCCCGATGACCGCCACCCCGACCACATCCGCACGGGACAGATCGTGGCGCAGGCTTCCTTTCTGTCGGGGCTGCGCGCGCTCGAGACGGACCTTCCCGCGCACCGGCCGCAGGTCACGATTTACTACCCGCAGAACTATCTCGTCACGCCGAGCTTCGTCGTCGACGTAACGAAAACGTGGAAGACGAAGATGCGCGCCATCGCAGCCTTCAAGTCGCAGTTCCACAATCCGAAGTCGACGGAACCGCCGACGTTCATCGCCGACAAGAAGTTTCTGGAGATGATCGAAGCGCGCGGCCGCCACTTCGGCGCCCTGATCGGCGTCGAGTACGGCGAAGCATTCATGACGAAACAGCCGCCAAAGGTGGACGACATCATCGCGGCGTATGAAGGGAGAGAGGTGTGATGGAGGTTGCTGGGTTCGCGGGTTGCCAAGTTGCCGCCGCGGTTGATGGGTTGCTGCGTTTCTGGGTTGCCAGGAAACATCGCGATTCCGCAACTGAGCAACCAAGCAACCAAGCAACCGAGCAACTCGTCAACCCGCCAACTCGGCAACCCGGCAACCCGGCAACTCGATCATGAGAATCGGCATCACCTGCTACCCGACATTCGGCGGCTCCGGCGTCGTAGCCACGGAGCTCGGCATCGCCCTGGCGCGCGGCGGCGATGACGTTCACTTCATCAGCTACCAGATGCCTTCGCGCCTCAGCATGCTGCACGAGCGCGTGCGCTTTCACGAGGTTACGGTCACGCCCTATCCGCTTTTCGATCCCTATCCGCCGTACACCCTGGCGCTGGCAACGAAGATGGCGGAGATTGCGGATTACGAAAAGCTGGACATCCTTCACGTCCACTACGCGATTCCCCACGCCATCAGCGCGCACCTCGCACGCGAGATCGTTTCGTCGCGCAAACTGCACTTCGTCACCACGCTGCACGGCACCGACATCACGCTCGTCGGCCGCGATCCGAGCTACCTGCCGATCACGAAGTTCGGGATCGAAGTCTCCGACGGCGTGACCGCGGTGTCGGAGTGGCTGCGCGTGCAGACGGCGAACAATTTCGGCACGAACAAAGAAATCGAGGTCATCCCGAACTTCGTCGATCCGGCGCGATTCCGCAAACACGACAGCGCACTCTCGCACCTGTTTTCATCGTCGGGCGAAAAGCTGCTCTGCCATGTTTCCAACTTCCGTCCCGTGAAGCGAATCATGGATGTGCTGGCGGTCTTTGAGCGCGTCACGCGCGCTGTCCCGAGCCGCCTCGTAATGATCGGCGACGGCCCGGAGCGCTCGGTGGCCGAGGCCTTCTGCCGCGATCACGGTCTCCGCGAAAAAGTCTTCTTCCTCGGCAACGTTCCGAACCTCGAGGAAGTCGTCGGCGCCGCCGATGTCTTTCTCCTGCCATCCGAAGCCGAGTCGTTCGGAATGGCCGCCCTCGAAGCGATGGCCTCGGAAGTCCCGGTCATCGGCAGCCGCGCCGGCGGCTTGCCCGAAGTCGTCGTCGAAGGCGAGACCGGCTACTTGCTCCCCGTCGGCGACATCGAAGGCATGGCCGCCCGCGCCATCGAAATCCTCTCCACTCCCGACCTCCAGCGCCGCCTCGGCCGCAACGGGCGCGATCTGGCGGAGGGGAAGTTCAACGTGAATCGCGTAGTGCCGCGGTATCGCGAGTTTTATGAGAGGGTGATTGGGTGAGCTCTTGAAAGTCCGGGACTGTCAAGCGCCAATTCTCACGAACTGACTCCTATGCGAGCCGTTATCCGCCACCGCCCGCCTACAATGCCAACGTGAGTCGAAAAGTCATCATTACTACGCCTTTTCCCACTCCTGAGAAGATAGCCGCCTTTTACAAGATTCCGGCAAAGCGAGTTGCTGAGCTCAATCAGATGATCGATGAGTTTCGCGCAGCCGACCGCAAAAATCGCAAGAATGCGGACAAAACGAGAGTCGGCCGAAAACCTTCTGCGCCGCGCAAAGGCACAGGTTCGAAACGGTGACTTTGGACGGGGTTCAGTAAGGCCGGAGCCAGCCGGGCCTTCATTCGGATTGCGTCTTGATCACAGTGCAGCGACCGTCGCTTGTGCAGGTCTGAAGGCATGCCGCGGCGGCTAGGGTAGGGAAAACTGATCTGTAGACCCTCCCTAAGGGGGTACGTCTATGGCCGACTCAGACAAAGCGAAACCAACAGGACCAGGTTGCATAGATTTCGCTCGCGCGGAATACGAGGAAGCTGGCCTATACGTGCGCCATTACAGCAACCTGAGATTCGCGATCCTTCCGATTTACTTTGCCGCAGTGGGGGGGCTAGCAACTGTTGCCTGTGGAGTCGCCGTCACCCAGAGCACGACTCTCGATCTCCATCGGTGGGCGGCGGGAGGCGCGGCGGTGATAACTCTGTTGTTCTTCAACTACCATCGTCTTTGCGACCGATATCTGGACTACTTCAGAGATCGGCAAGGCGCGCTGGAGCCGGCCTTGGGCTACAAGACCATGACCGATCGTCCTCGCAAACTTAGCTTCATAAAAACTTCGACGTGGGTCTTCTTTCCTGCTTGCCTCGGATTCTGGATCTTTGTAACTATTAAGGGCGTCTAAGCAAGAATGGACTCGGCTCGGTTTCCG
>DATAMS010000711.1:0-19444 GCA_036260495.1 Thermoanaerobaculia bacterium | reverse complement strand
GCGATCACGATCGCCATCCTCCTCGTCATGATGATTCTGTTCATCGTGTTCGTCGTGAAACGGCGATCGAGAGTAGGACAGTCGCCACGCGTCAGCTCACACGATCAACTGGCCACCCTCACCCGCAACATTCTTCGTCTCACGTTGCTCGTTGCGCTCGCCTTCGTGATCTGGACCGCGCTCTCTCCTCTCACGGCGGGGATCTTTTTGCCCTCGCCATCGATGCTGATGATCTCCGCAGCCCTCTGGGTGGGCATCGGAAGCTGGCTCATTTACTGGGCCGATCTCTATCGCATTCCGATCATCGCCATCCTTCTTCTTCTCGCGTTCGGTTTCAGTTTCTTCAACGACAACCATGCCGTGCGCAAACTGCAAGGCGGCGCTGCCGATAATCCGATCGCTCGCAAAGACATCGCGACGACTTTCAGCGAGTGGCTCGGAAAACTCAACGCGAAATATCCGTCCGAGGGGAACCATCCGGTTTACATCGTAGCGACCGAAGGGGGCGGCATTCGCGCGGCGTATTGGACGGCGTCCGTGCTGACGGCGCTTCAGGATGCAGCGCCGCAGTTCTCCGATCACGTATTCGCGATCAGCGCGGTATCCGGCGGCTCGCTCGGCGCGGCGACGTTCACATCGCTGGTCGCCGATAGCAATCGCGTCAAGGCCGAAAGCGATTGCGACATCCTGAACAAACCGGAGGACCAGAAGACGTTCCGATTTGCGGCGCAGCAAGCGCTTTCGTACGACTTCCTCGCGCCGACTCTTGCCTCGCTGCTTCACGCGGATCTCGTACAGCGTTTCCTTCCCATCGGCTTCATCCCCGACCGCGCCAAGGCGCTCGAGACCGGGTGGGAGCGCGGCTGGCGAACGCACGTCCGCACGGCCAGCGGCGACGACGATTTCTTCTCCGGCGGTTTCGCGAAGATGTACGCGGATCACGGCAGCGCGCTCGTTCCGTCGCTCTTTCTCAACGGTACGATCGTCGAACAAGGTCAGCGCACGATCACCAGCAACTGCCTGATCGGCGCTGACATCCCCGACTCGTACGACACTCTTAACCAGCTCGGCAGCGATGTACGGCTCAGCACCGCTGCGCACAATAGCGCGCGATTCACCTACGTCTCACCGGTTGGATCGATCCTGAATCCAGGTCTCATCGATCACATCGCCGACGGCGGCTACTTCGAGAACTCCGGCGGCCAGACAGCGGCTGACGTCATCCGGAAGGTAACGTCACTGCATCCGCCCAACGTGACGATCAAACTCATCCTCATCCGCTTCCAGGAAGTCGATACGAACGGAAAGCCGGTGCCGCCAAAAGGTCCCACGCGTTTTGCGAACGAAGTGCTCTCGCCATTGCGCGCGCTGCTGAATGTTCGCGGCGCGCACGCTACGCTTGCGTATTCCGAGGTTGAGCAACTCGTCGCGTCCGACCAACAGTTCGAGTTCCTTCTGACGCAGGAACAAAAGGGCATCGTGCTGCCGCTCGGATGGCTTCTCGCGCAGCGAACTCGCAGTGCCATCGATGAGCAGGTCGGCCCGGACGTGCCGGAGAAACTCAGCCCCGCCATCAAACCGTACGTCGAACGAAATCGCGGCTTCCTTGTGAAAATCGCAACCGATCTCGCGCCGCAGGGAGCGCTGCCAGCGATCAAGCAGGATTCTGTACAGACCGAGGCGAAGCAAAGCGAAGACAGGATGAAGCAGTGATTCCGAAACCCGCACTGCTCGTCGTTCTCGTGATTCTCATCGCCGGAACCTCGGCGATGATGGTCGTCCTTCAGCGTCACGGTGCGCCGTTGAACAGCAAGGGCGGATACAAGATCGGCTGCCTCGAACTGACTCCGAGCGCCGGCAAGGCGAAAGAGATCGTCAAAGCATGGAGCGACAAGCAGCTCCTCGATGTCGCTCTCGAAGACATTCGCTTCGACTACGCCTTCATCGCGCTCTACACCGCGACGCTGGCGATGACCTGCTTTTTCGGTGCCGGCCTATTCAGCGGATGGTTCGCAAAGGCCGGCACGATCCTCGGTTGGTTGATGTTCGTCGCCGGGCCGATGGACGTCTTCGAAAACCTCGGCATGACCGCGGAGATCGGCGGCAATTACGCAGTCGCGCCGATCGTGTTCACCGTGTCGTCGATCAAGTGGATCATCTCGATCGTTGCGTTTCTTTACGCATTGCCAACGCTCGTGACGATGCTGATCCGCCTGCCATCACTCCTCCGCTAGGATCGTATGCATCGCCACTCCGACGCTCGCTGACGCCAGTGCGATGATCGCGACGAGGACGCTCAGCGAGAGTGATGTCGCTTCCGCGCCGGTGGCGCCGAGGATCATGTGGCCGGGAGAGAGGTGATTGATCCAGGCCTGGAGCGCGGCGGATTTCCAGGTCAGGATCGCGGCCCAGCCGGCGGCGATGATCAGGTAGGCGGCGATCTGGAGGCGCGTGATCGGCAGCGCGGCGCGCTCGACTGCGGCGCTCGTCTGCAGCACTTTCGCTTTCAGCCAGAGCACTGCCGGATCGGGAAGGACGTGCGTGCGCTCGTCCATGCCTGCGAAGCGCGTCAGCCACGGAGCCACCTCGGCGGCCGCGGCGCAGTCGGCGCATGAGGCCACGTGCGTGCGGAGTGACTCGGTCCACGAACCGTCGGTGACGGCATCGATGACGTTTGATTCGAATGGGCATTCCGTCGTCATCGCGTCGCCTCGGGGGCCAGACCTTTCTTCGTCAGCATTTCACCGAGCCGTTTGCGGGCCCGGAACAGCATGACCTTGATGCTCTTCGACTTCACGCCAATCGCCTCGGCGATCTCTTCGTGCGAATTTCCTTCCACATGCGCGAGCCACAACAGCGCGCGCTCCTGCGGCTTCAGATCGGAGAAGACGCGCGCCATGTCGTGCCGCAGATCGCCGCGATCCGGCCGCGCCTCGGCGGGCATCCACTCGATGGCCCGAGTCCGCTCGCGCTTCGTTTCGCGGAAGTGATCGAAGACCAGATTCGTCGCGGTCTTGTAAACGTAGCGGCGAAGATGATCCGGATCCGTGATTCCCGGATTGCTGCGGATGAAACGGAAGAACGTCTTCTGCAACAGATCGTCGGCCATCGCGGCGTCGCCGGTCATTCGATAGATGTACGACCAGATACCTCCGGCCGTCTTGCGGTAGAAAGCCTCGAATGCCGGTTCGTCCATCGGTCTTTCAGGCCGTTGCGGCGCCGCCGTTCGCACGGCGGCTCCGAACGGATCGATCAGTGCATTTTCCAGTAACACGGTAGCCTCACGCCTGGGTTTCCGTCGCATCACGGCGGTCGAGCCTGTGGTTCACGATCTCGCGAGGAGTCGGCTCGTCGTTTCCGATGAGGCCGAACTTCTGCGACATCTTCAGCGAGATCAGTGTGGAGATGAAGAAACCGACGCCGAGGCCGATGAGGATGAAGCCCGGGTACATGAAGCCGATGTTGCTGTCGGCGATCCAGATGGCGATGAACGCCGCGCCGAGGAGCATCATGATCACGCCGCGCGAAACGCCGCCGACGATGCGGTCACGCGCCATGAGCTGCGGCATCTTGTCGACGCCGGTCAGGAACTGCTTGCCGGTATCCGAGTTGAGAAAATCAACGAACTCGGGCGCGTTGCTGAACTTGTCGATGAGCCGCGTCTGCACGTCGGCCTGCAGCGCCGCGCGCCGGTTCTTCGCGTTCGTGCCGGCCCAGACGATGAATGCCACCATCGCGAAGAACGTGATCGAAATCGTGATAGGGATGAGAATAAGTGCGCCGTCCATGAGGACCTCCAAGTTGAAACTCGGGAGCTAATACGGTGAGGGTCGTGGATGGTTAACAGGTTGCTGCGTCTCGCCGCCTCGCGGGCGGGGCGGCTGGCCGCCGCCCCTCGTTCGACAGCGCTGCTCGCGTCCGCTACGATCGCTGCTTCGGAGGATCGTCAGCATGCGTGGACCCGTCGCAGCATTTGCGCTTTGCACCGCTGTATCGCTTTCTCTTCACGCGCAGTCGCAAGGCACCATCGTCGAATATCAGGTCGCGTACAGGAACGAACCGACCGTGACGACGGGCGCGTGTCATCCGGCGCCGAAGGGCTCGACGCACGAGATCACGTTCAACGCGAAGAGCGGCAACAGCCTCTGGATCACCGGCCAGAATTACGACTCGGTGGTGAAGGTGTCGGAGTCGGGCTCGATGACGCTCTATTCGATGCCGGCCGGCAGCGGGCCGCACGGAATCGAGTTCGATGCGTCGGGACGCCTCTGGGTCGCGTTCGAATTTTCGGGCCAGATCGTGCGGCTCGACGAGAACGGCAAGCCGGATCAAACCTTCGACGTGAGGCTCGACTGTCCGACGTGTCCCGGCGGCGCGAAGATCAACACGCATCCGCATGGCATGGGCTTCGGGCTCGATGGCAAGACGATCTGGTTCACCGGCAAGGCGACGGGTACGGTCGGCAAAGTCACGTCCGACGGAAAGATGACTACGTACACGCTGGCCACCGTCGGCAGCGTGCCGATTTACGTGCGCGCCGGCAACGACGGAACGATGTGGGTCACGGAGCTCGTCGGCAACGCCATCGCCCGCATCACCTCGGACGGCAAGGTCGCTGAGTTCGCGATCCCGACGCACAACAGCCGGCCGATCGCCATCGTGCCCGAGCCGGGAAGCAACAACATGTGGTTCAGCGAGGAGGCCGGCAATCGGGTCGGCCGCATCACGCCGGACGGAACGATCACGGAGTATCCGGTGCCGATGTCCGCGGCGAACGTGATCCTGGCCGGGCTGGCATTCGACAACGCGAAGAATCTCTGGGTGCAGCAATATGTCGATCAAAACAATCCGACGCCCGCCGATCCCAGCCCCGCGGGCAGCGACTTCATCATCCGAATGGACAAGTCGATTCTGACGACGAGTCCCGGCGACATCTCGAAGGTACCGGTGACGTTTTACAAAGTGCCGTCAACGCAAACGATCATGCACCGCATCGTGCAGGGACCAGACGGCAACATGTGGTTCACCGAGCTCGGCGTGAACAAGGTTGGGAAGTTGTTGATGACGCCGTGATTGAAGTAGTGGATTAGTGGATGAGTAGATTAGTAGATTAGTGAATCAGACTGGTGTCGGCTCCTGATCGACTAATCACTAATCAACTAACCACTTTCCCTACGCAGCCGCGTTCGTGGCTTGATCGGACGTGATCCTTCCGTCGTGGATCTCGACGACGCGGCTGGCGCGGCGGGCGAGGGCGGGATCGTGGGTGATGATCACGAGCGTCCGGCCCTGCTGCCAGAGGTCGGTGAAGATCGACATGATGTCGCCGCCGGCGGATGAGTCGAGGTTGCCGGTGGGCTCATCGGCGAGGACGATGTCGGGCTCCATTGCCAGGGCGCGGGCGATGGCGACGCGCTGCATCTGGCCACCGGAAAGCTCGGTCGGTTTGTGATCGAGACGGTCGCCGAGTCCGACTCGTTCGAGTAGCTCGGAAGCGCGCTGGTGGCGCTCCGCGGGCTTGATGCCGCCGAAGAGCATCGGCAGTTCGACGTTCTCGAGGGCGGTGATGTGCGGCAGAAGATTGAAGGCCTGGAAGACGAACCCGACGCGGCGATTGCGGATCTCAGCCAGTTCGTCGCGCGTGACGCCGGAGACTGCCTGGCCGCCGATCTCGTACGTGCCCGAGGTCGGCGTGTCGAGGCAGCCGATGAGATTCATCAGCGTCGATTTGCCGGAACCCGACGGTCCGACGATGGCGATCATCTCGCCTTTTTCGATCTCGAGGTTGATGCCTTTGAGCGCCTCGACTTTCACCTTGCCGGTGTCGTAGGTTTTCCGGATGTCGTCCATGCGGATGATGAGATTGTGAGTGGCGGTCATGGGTTTCTCCGGGTGTTTTCTTGGAGTGGATTCGTTGATTCGTGGATTAGTCGATTAGTTAGCGAATGCCCCGATCCCGAATCTACTAATCCACTAATCGACTCATCTACGAATCCACTCAACTTCATTCATACCTCAACGTCGACGCCGGATCGATCCGCGCCGCGCGTCTGGCGGGGAAGTAGCCGGCGGCGAGGCCAATCAGGCCGAGAATGGCCGAGGTAGCGACACCGATCTGCGGCGAGAGCGTGGGACGGCCGAGGAACGACAGGACTTTGTTGCTCTCGATGGGAACGAAGCTCGTCAGCGCCACGAGCAGCGTGGCGATGATGATGCCGAGCGCGCCGCCGATGAAGGTGTAGACGAGCGCTTCGAGCACGAACGGCGCGATGATCCAGCGCTGCTTGGCGCCGAGGGCCATCTTTACGCCGATCTCGCGCGTCCGTTCTTTGACGACGGCGTACATGATGTTGGCCACGCCGACGCCGCCGATGAGCAGCGTGAGCGCGCCGACGATGCCGAGGAAGAGCTGGATGCCGACGGCGATGTTGCCGGTGGTCTTCGAGCTTTTCACCATGTCCCATGTGGACAGCGCGCGGTCGTCGGATGGGTCGTAGCGGTATTTGCCGCCGAGTAGCTCGTTGACTTTTTTCAGGGCGCCTTTCATGTCCTCCGGCTTTTGCGTCTCGATGACCATCACGCTGAGCCGGTCGCGCCCGAACTGCGCTTTGAATGTGGTGATGGGGATGACGGCGTGATTTCCGTCAGGTCCGCCGTAAACGCCCATCTGCGTTTTCTTCTGCATCACGCCGATGACGGTGTAGGGAGCGTTGTTGAGAAGCAGCGTTTTTCCGACCGGCTGTTCGTCGCCGAAGATGTCTTTGGCCACGTTGTTGCCAAGAAAGATGACCCGTCTCCTCTGCACTTCATCCTCGGGGCTCAAAAACCTGCCGCCTGCCTGCGCGTAGTGTTTGCGGTCTTCGCCGAAGACGTAGTTCACGCCGAGAATGCGGCCATTGACGGTCTTGCGGCCATAGGTCAGTGCGTTGCGTCCCGAGTTGAGCTCGCCGTGCACAGCCTTCAGTTCGGGCATCCGCTCGCGAATGAAGTCGACGTCCTCGATGCGCAGCCGGATCGGGCGGCCGGGAGGCATCCCTCGCCACGGTTTCGTCGTCTCGCTCGGCCACATCACGGCCAGGTTCTCGCCGGTGGAGCGCCGGTTCTTGTCGAGCTGCAGCTTGAGCCCTTCGCCGAATGCAAGCAGGAGGAGGATGGCAACGGTGCCCCAGGCAATCGACGCGATCGTCAAATAGGCGCGCTTCTTCTGCAGCCGCGATGAAGTCGCGAAGAGGTTGAGGATGACGTGAAGGTCGTTGTTCATGGTTTTGCGCAGCCTGGCGGCCGCGCGTTATCGGTTGTCGGTTAGTTGCGCTTCGCGCGTTGTCGCGGGTCTGTTTCCTGATCTCTGCTTCACCGTTGTCAATTCTCAATTGTCCATTGTCAATTGCTCACAGCTTCATCGCCACGACCGGGTCCAATCTTGCCGCGTCTCTTGCGGGGAAGTAGCCGGCGATGAGACCGACGATTCCGAGGGCCAGGGCGGTGAGGATGGCGACCAGCGGGGAGACGACGGGATTGCCGACGTATTCGCCGAGTCCGAGTTTCGGGAAGACGGCGCAGACGCTAAGGGAGATGGCGAAACCGACGGCGCCCCCAAGAAACGTGACCAGCATCGTCTCGATGAGGAACTGGCCGAGGATGTAGCGCTGCTTGGCGCCGAGGGCCATCTTGATGCCAATCTCGCGCGTGCGCTCCTCGACGACCACGTTCATGATGTTCGAGACGCCGATGCCGCCCACGACGAGCGTCAGCACGCCAATGATTCCGAGAAAGGCATTGAACGCCAGCATGAACGTGTCGAAGAACTTGAACTGATCGGTCGTGTTCCACATGCTCAGCGCTTCTTTGTCGCTTGCATCGAATCGAAGACGCTTCCCGAGAGCGGCACTGACGCGCTTCATGAGCTGTTCGGTGTCGTCTGCGTTGGCAGCCTGGAAAACGAAGTTGTCGACGTACTTGTTGCCGCTGAGCGCGCGGAACGTCGTCGATGGGATGAACATCTTCTGGTCGTCGGGACCGCTGTAGTTCGAGTCCTGATCTTTCTCCTGCAGGACGCCGACGACGAGGAACGGCGATTGATTGACGTTGATCATCTTCCCGACCGGCGGCGTCGCGCCGAAGATGTCCTTGGCGAGCCGGTTGCCGATGAAGGCGCTGCGCCGCTGTTCGTTGAAGTCGATGGCGTCGATGAAGCGGCCGCCCTGCTGCGGAATCATGTTGCGCATCGCCCCGAATTCGGGAACGACGCCCGAGGTATCGACCGAGAGCGTCTTGGTCCCGTAAACGACTTTCATGTTGGTCGAGTACTCGCCGGAGACCGCCTTTAACCCATCGACGTTGCCGCGCAACGTTGCCAGATCCTCATCCCGGATGCGAATCTTCCGTCCCTTGCCGAGCCCCTCGAACGGAACCGAGGTTAGGCCCGGCCAGGCGATGACGATGCGGTCGCCGAGTCCCGCCGTCGACTTGATGAGCTGCGTGTGCAGCCCCGTGCCGAACGCGAGCATCAGGCTGATGGCGACGGTTCCCCAAACGATTCCGAAGATCGTGAGGAAGGTCCGCAGCTTCTCAGCCTTGAGATCGCGAACGAGTTGTTTGAGTACGTCCTTCATGGGGTGTGGGTTTTGGGGTGTGGGGTGTGGGAGCTTTATGTCGAGCGTCGGTGCCGGATGTGAGTCTTAGGTTTTGACTCTTCTCCGACCCCCCACTCCCTACTCCCTACTCCCCGCATCAAGAAATTTCCTTCGGCGGTCTCTCCACGACCTTCTCGCCCTTCTTCAATCCGGACAACACCTCGACATTGAGCCCATCGCTGATGCCGGTCTTGATCTCGACCTTCTTCGGCGACTTCGGATCGCTGCCCGGCACTTCGACGCTGGCCGTTTTGCCGCCGTCGCCGAACGTGACGAGGCGTTCCGGAATGACCAGCACGTCTTTGTGCTCGCGGATGATGACGTCGGCGTTCGCGGAGTAGCCGGCGCGCAACGTGATCTTGCTCGCCTCGAGCTCGACCTCGACGTCGAAGAGCGTCGCGCCCTCTTTCTGCTGCGCCTGCGGTGCGATGCGCGAGACGTGGCCGGTGACGACGTCGGTGGGCAGCGCGCCGACTTTGATGCGCGTCTGCAGGCCGACAGCAAGCTTGCCGACATCGATCTCATCGACCGTGCCCTTGAAAATCAAATCGCGCATGTCGGCGACCGTGGCCATCTCAGTGCCGGGCTGGTACGAAGTAAGCGGAACGATCGGATCGCCGGGATTTACCGTGCGCGTGAGAACGGTGCCCGCCGCCGGCGCGCGAATGATCGATTCGGTTCCGGAGACGGTGAGCCGTCCTTTGCGCGTGAGGTCGCGATTCTGCTCGGCCTTGGTCATGGCCACGCGCGCGAGGTCGTACGATTCTTTCTTCGCTTCGACGTCCGATTTCGGCAGCACGCCGGAGCGCGAGAGTTGCAACGATCGCTGGTAGTCGCCTTCCGCTTTTCGGAACGACGCCGAGGCCGACTCGACTTGCCGGTCGACTTCGGTCACTTCCATCGGCGTCGGATCAGGAGCAATCTCAAAGAGTGGATCGCCGGCCTGCACGGTGTCGCCGACCTGCGCGAGGGCACGTTTCACGATGCCCGAGATTTTCGATTTGACGGCGAACTTCTGCCGCGGCTGGATCTGCCCGACGGCGACCGCTTTTTCGACGATCGATCCCTGGGTGACTTCGATCTGCTTGAGGCCGTCGTCCTTTTTCCCGCTGCGCGTCCAAGCATACACGCCCGCGCTCGCGCCCGCCAGGACGACCAATATGAACAACGTTCTCCATAGCTTCCGCATAGGTGTCTCCGAGCTTCGAAGGGCTTGTACGGACGTTTGGACGTTTGGTTAACGTGAAGGTTGGGCTCGAGAAAAAGCCTGTCACGCGGAGATGCGGAGGTGTTCTCCGCGCCCACCGCGTCTCGCGTGAAACCGTAATTCTTATCGAATGCCGGAAGCGGTCAGAAACTCGCGCAACGGCTTCTCCCACACAGGCGCCCATGTGTGCGTCCCGTGTCCGCGCGTGGCATCGCTGACAGGGATGAGCAGGTAACGTCCGTGCTTCATACGTTTCATCGCGCTTTCCAGAATGCCGAGCTCCGGCGGGTTGATGAAATCGTCCGCCGAGTTGATGGCCAGCAGCGGCGCGGTGATGCGCTCGAGTTGCGATGACGGGTCGTAGTCGCGCGACGACTCGATGGCGTAGAGCAGATCGTCGGCATCGTTCGTTGCCGTGCGCGACTTCATCTGCTCCGCAATCCAGCGATCGGCGTCATCGCGGGTCGGTGCCGCTTTCTGCCACTGCAACGGACTGCTGCCGGCGAGGATCAGAATCTGAAGCGCGGCGGCGAGGTCGTTGCGCTGCAGATCGTCGATCATCATCTTCCGCCAGATGCGATTGCGTCCCGCGATTTGCGCCGGCGCACTTGCCAGCGACACGAGCGCGTCCGCGGCATCCGGCCAGCGCTCGCCCCACATCCACGTTTGCATCCCGCCCATCGACGTCCCCATGACTACAGCCAGCCGTTCGATGCCCAGACCGTCCGACACCAGCCGATGCTGCAGCTCGACCATGTCGTTGTAGCCGTAGTGCGGAAACTTCGCGCGCAATCCATCGCTCGGTTTGCTCGACTTCCCATGACCGATGTTGTCCGGGATGACGATGAAGAACTTGTTCGCATCGAGCAGGCCACCCGGCGCAAAGAGCACGCCGGAAAAATGGTCGCTGAAAAACTGCTTGAGCGATCCGCCCGTTCCGTGCAACACGAGCACGGCGTTGGTCCCATGCGCCGTCTTCCGCAACGTCCCCATCGTCGCGTAATGAATCCTCACCTCGGGCATCACCTCGCCGCTGGCAAAGTGAAAATCCTTGACGAGAAAGTCAGCCTCGGCCGGCGCGGGTGCTTGCGCATGAACGGCGAAGGCGGCGAAAAGGAGGGCGAGAGCAGCAAGGTGGCGCATGGGCGAAGTGTAGCGCCCGAGACCGCGAATCGAGCGCCAGTGCGATCCCCCGGACGGATCGGGGGTCTTCCCATCAGATCGCGCCCCGAAGCCGTCCCGTTGGTCTGTGGAGATCGAGGGTCGATCGATGCCAATCGGAAGTCGATCTGTGAAGATCAAAAGTCGGTCGATGCCGATCGAAAGCCGATCTGTGGAGATCAAGAGTCGATTGGTTCCGATCGAAAGTCGATCTGTCGAGATCAAGAGTCGATCGATGCCAATCGGAAGTCGATCTGTGGAGATCAAGAGTCGATTGATGCCGATCAAAAGTCGATCGGTGGAGATCCGGAGTCGATCGATGCCGATCGAAAGTCGATATGTGAAGATCGAAAATCGATTGAGGCCAGATAGTTACCCTGACTTGCCAGAACTGGTGCGTCGATGGCTCGCTGGAGCTCAGCTCGGAGGCAAATCTGATGACTTCATCGCAGGTTAGAATCCCTCATCCCAACTTGGAGACCTACGATGATCCCAACGATCCTTGCGATCGCGCTCTTTTTCGCTACGCCCTCGGCGAGCTGGTACGAACACTACGAGCGTGGCGTGCGCTTCATCGAACAAGGCAATGCCGCTGCTGCGCGCACGGAGCTCGAGGCGGCCTTGGCCGCGCATCCTTCCGAGGGATTGCAGCTCGCCACGGCGCCGCGGCAGTACACCGACTATTTGCCTCATTTGTATCTGGCCATTGCCGATCAGATGTCGGGCGATGTGGCGGCGGCGCGGAAACAGCTCGCGCTGGCCGAGGATAGCGGGGTGGCGGCGAAGAGCGAGGCGGGGCGGTCGTTGCTCGTCGCGTATCAACTTCTGCTGCGTGGCGACAGCACCGGCAAGTTCGCGCGGCCTGCGTATGCCGTTTACGCGGAACGGCCGCCGATTCTCAGCGATGCGGAGTTCAACACGCTGCGAAACGACGTCCTGAACAAGTGCAATCTCCCTGACGCAAAACTATCCGATGCGCCGTGGTACGCGCGCTACGAACTGGCGCTGGAGCTCGAGCAGAAGGGCGATTATCCCCGCGCACTTCACCAGCTCATCGACGCCGTCGCCCTCCGCCCGAATCCGCAACGGCGCGCCCGCATGTACGGAATGTGGCTGATCGATTACTACCCCTACTTCCACATCGCCCGCGAACACGTCCGCCTCGAGAACTGGGAGTGCGCCCGCAACGCCCTCGAAATCTCGCAACGCCTGTCCGAGATCCCGGCAGGAGCCCTGGAGATGAACGAGCTAATGGCGATGCAGCAGGAGACGGCGAGGAAGCTTTCTGGCAACTAGTCAATGAGTCACGCCTTCCATCGCGTCACGCGGTTCGCAATCACCGGCCCCTACACAATCAAGGTGGGGTTTGAGGACGGCACCGAGCAGCAGATCGACTTCCGGCCGGTTTTGCAGGGAGCTCTCTTTGGAACTCTTCAAGATCCAGCCACCTTCAATGCCGTAACGCTCGACGCAGCAACTGGCACCCTAGTCTGGCCGAATGGAGCGGACTTCGATCCCGCGGCACTCCACGACTGGCCGAGCGTTCGTGACGAGCTGGCAGTTCGCGCCCTGGAATGGTGAAAGCTGCGGCAAGCGAACGAATGAAGCCGGTTCACCGCAGGGTGGAGGAACTCGCATGGTTTCCCGAGACTGGGTTGGGACCGTGGTTCCCCACCTCGATGTCTGGCTCTACGCGCAATTCCCATCTACTGGAAGCGCGGAAGGTGTTGAGCGTTGCTCCGAATTGTTTCCTCCAAAAGAACACCTGCTAGGGAGACATCGCGCACAAGTGGGTGACACGCCAATGCTGCGAGCGCTGTTCCTAGATCACCAGACAGTGCGGCCTCTACCGTGAGTTCTTCGTATGCCGCCACGACAGACATCAGACCCTGCATGTGCGGATGAAGCGGCGGAACGGCAGAGGCGGTAATCCTACCATCGCAAATCGTGGCGGACGTTTCGATGATTGCTCCCGGCGCTAGAAACGGGATCGAATTGCCGTTCCTGATGCAGGGCGCAGCCGATTCAGCCGCATCGGTCAAGAGACCTCTAAGCACTTTCAGAAGCGTTGGCCCTAGCAGAAAACCCCCGCGATGCTCGGCGACGTGTCGCCACACGTCACCGCCTTTCTCCTTATACAAGCTCATCAGCCTAGCATCAATTTCTTGGCAAACGTCTTCGCGCGACTTTATTGTCGAAATCGTGCTCATTGCGCTTGCTTCGTAGTAATAACGAAGGTACGGTGACGGTATTGCCCTTGTGGCTCGAGCAATTGACTCCAAATGAGCGGAGGGGATATTCGGATTAAAGGAGTGAGAAAGAATTGCACCAAGTGGTCCTGAGAGCAGCTCGGGCATTAGATTTACATCGCCGTCCTCAGCCGCAACAATCCATCCGAGGTGATTCAGGCCAGCGTATTGGAAGCGACCAGTGGAGTTTCCTCTTGCGGAATGTATCGCCTCCGCCATCCGTACCGGCATCTCGCATACACCCAGCACACGCTCGGGCCGCGCACGTTCGCAGGCGCGAGTAATGATTCCCACGGGATTAGTGATATTGATCAGCCAGGCATTCGAGCGTTGCCGAGACAGTATGGTGGCGACGTCAAACGCCGCCGGGGCGTTACGCAACGCGCTTGCAAACCCTCCCCAACCCTGTGTTTCCTGCCCGACGATTCCGCGACTTACAGCTTGTGCTACATCAGCGCGCCTGGCCGCGAGGCCTCCGATTCGGAAAATGTTCAAAACTACCTGGGCCTCATAAACCGCGCCAGAAACTTCCGTGTGCCGCTCTACTTCGCAACTGCTGGCCCTAACCCGAAGCTGATGCTCGACAAAAGAGGCGATTGTGTCAAGCCGTTCAGGCGACACGTCCATGAGCGCCAGCGTCCGAACATCAAACTCGTCAAATGCGGGGATCAAAGCTTCAATCAATACGGGAGTGTAATTGCTTCCGGCTCCTATAACTGCTATTCGCGTAGTCATTTGAAAAGCCACTTTATTGCGAGTGAAAGAAAGACAGCGAATAAGGCCACGAGCAGGGACAGTCGCTTTAGGTGTACAGAGATCTCGGTTACCTCTTTCGAGCTCACGAAGCTCGACAATATGTCCAGGCACTTCAGCAGCATGTCGTTTGTCCAGGTGTCACAGGGAACAAAACTGCTACCGTGCTCGAGCGCTTTCCTTCGATCAAACTTGACCTTCTCATAGAGTCCGCCATAGTAAATGGCATCCACGATATTATCGAAGAGGTCGGGTCGGATCGTTTTGCCATCGACGTAAACTATCGTGCTGGGCACGCTAATTCGCACAAAATGCCGAAGAGGGCTGAGAATCGACGTGTACTCTGTCAAAGTTAACCCGAATGTAGTGCTACGAGACGTGTAAATGTGATCGTAGTCCTGTATTCGGATATTCGCGCGCTCAGCGTTTACCGCTGTCTTGCCCCTTGGGATGCGCATAAGACAGTATGAGTAAATATAGCGAATCAGCTTCGACGTTTGGTCCCGCTCCTGGTCGATGGCATTTATCGGCAAGTGTTGCTCGGTGAAGCGATCGAAGCACTTCGTCCGCGTTACCTGATATGCCTCATGACGAGCGTTGCGAATGACGTGCAGTTTTGTTGCCTGCGCGAACGTAAAACGAAAGATTGCGCGGTGGTGATAGTAGCCGAACTGAACTTCATCCACTACTTGCGATAGCTGCTCACCTAAGAATGCTCGAAATGCAAAAGGGTTTTCGTGGGCGGACAAGCGAAACTTAAAATAAGTGTCATCGTCACCTACATCAGGCCGCGAGTCTCCGAAAACTGAGGAGACAAACATCCATCCTATGGCGGCGAGTTCATTGCGCGATAGCACCACGGTCTTTTCGGTGTCGTCGTCGAAATAGAGCAATCCGAGGATGTAGAGCTGAGTGCGCGACTGTGTTATTCGATCGCGTCTGGACATGGTCGTGATCTCTCCTATCTTGGCGGATCGCCAGGCGGCGCCAAGCCGAACCCGCGCCTGAATGGCGAATTCTACGCGCCGCGGCGTCGCAACGGCGGGAATACATTAAGTTACTCTTGGTCGAATTCCCGAATTCGTCGCGAGGACATGAACATCCTCGTTATCTGCCCCAACTCCTACGACCGCTGGGCGTTCAAGCGCGCAGAGGGCCATCCCTTCCATTTCGTTGATGCGGAACCAATCATTGGGAGGCTTCGCCGGACTGCTCGCGTATCTCGAGCGGTGTCGCGAGGTCGTGCGCTCGGAGCGCATCGCTGCCGTCGTTTCCACGCACGACCTTGGCGATTTGTTTGCGGCGGTATTGGCGTCCGACGCGGGGTTGCCGGGGCTGTCGCCGGAGGCGGTGTTTCTTTGTTTGCACAAGCTCTATGGGCGGCGCGCAGAGGTTGATCCGAATCGGTGTCAGGCGGTGCTGCTCGATGACGCGCGTCCGGTGCTGACGTATCCGGCGTACCTGAAGGCGCCGTGGCTGAAGCTCGAGCTGTTTAGGTTCAAGCTCGAATCGGATGACGCGCGCGCTGCGACGGAGCTGGCGCAGCGGGAGTTGCCGACGTAGACGCGGCAGTACTACCCGTTGTTTGCAGCGGCGGTCGATCTGGCGAAGTATCCGTTGGCGACGACGGACATGATGCTGGTCGAGGAAGCTCGTCGAGGGGCAGGTGGCTGTCGAGTGATGGTCGCTGAATGGCGCGATTCAGATCTGGGCGATGACGGATACGAATGCGTTTCCGGCATTGCGCGTCATTGACAACTTCCGCGAACCCGCCGTCCCTGTTCGAGAACGGCGAGTTCGCGGCGGAATTGGTTCGAGCGGTGATCGAGCGAGCGCCGGCAGCAAAACGACGTCCGTTCGTAAAATCTCTACAACTTGCGCAACGCGATCGCGGCGAGTTTTCTCGATCGCTCGATCTTCTCGTCTTCGCTCCCTTTGCCGCCGACGCTGATTCGTACGATGGAGTTGCCTTTGAGGACGTAGAGCGCACCGGACATCCGGTTGCCGCTCCAGACGGCGGTGTCGCCGACGCCGGAGACTTTGCGCACGGCGCTTTGATGTTCTTCCTCTTCCGCTTCGCGCGTGGGGGGAGCGGTCTTCATCGCGGCGTCGCGATCGTGATCGTGATCCGCATCATCATCCCGCCCGGCGCGCGCGTTCGAGAAGTGCGCCTTCCAGAACGCGCTCGTCTTGCCGTGCATCAAGTCGACGCTGACCGAGTTTGTGAACGATGGCAGCGCGTAAAAGCATTGCGACACGCGCAATCCATCGGCCTCGCTCTCGGTGAGCTTGGCCGATCGAAACGCTTCACCTTGCACGTGCGCGATCTCGCGGGCGGAGAGCAGTTGGCAGGCGTTGGGCAACCGCGACGGCGCCGCCGCGGTTG
This sequence comes from Thermoanaerobaculia bacterium, assembly GCA_036260495.1. Lineage (GTDB taxonomy): Bacteria > Acidobacteriota > Thermoanaerobaculia > Gp7-AA8 > Gp7-AA8 > JADGNZ01. The sequence goes on along the minus strand of DATAMS010000711.1, from coordinate 3,055 downwards.
CCACGAAGAAAAGAAATGCAGAGAACACAGTTGTCATCGGCTGGTTACCGGCTCAAGAGTGGTGTCGTCGCCGTCCAGACGCTGATCGGGCCGGCGCTGAGGTTGATGGTTTTGATGAGATAGACGCCGCCGTGCGTCAGTGGCTGATTGAGGACCGCGACACCTTTTGATGCATCAGCCGTGGCCAGCGAAATGCCGGTTGCATCGACGAGCCCCACTCTCAACAGCAATCCATTCGACGCCTCGGCGACGATGGAGATCGCCTGCGCGTTGTCCGGAAGAGTGATCTGCGAGACAAGCTCCTGGCCGAGGGACAGGTTGGAGGTGCTTGTCGATGTCTTTCCCGGCCCGCTTGTGGGTTGCGCACTCGACGACGAGCTTTGCAGCACGAAGCTGTCGAGATAGGTGGTGCCGTTGCCGCGGAGTTGCAGCGTATGCGAGCCCGGTTGCAGCGGACCGTACGTCTGGCTGAACACGAACTGCGGGTTCTTCATCGTGCCGAGCGGGCCCGAGAAATCGATCGTGCCTTGCGAGACGCCGTCGAGGAACATTTCGGCGGTGCCGCCCTTCGTGCTCTTGGCGTAGTTGAAGGTGATCGAGCCGAATTGATTCGAAGGGACGGTGAACGTGAGTCCGGCAGTCGCCTTGCCGCTGCCCATGCGGAAGTGACCGGCGCTGGCGTTTCCGTCGCTCAGCAGGTGCCAGCCGTTCGAATAAGCGATACGCGCGTCGTCGTCTTCGATCGTCATCAGCGCGGGCGGCGCGCAGAACGCGTTACCGACCATCATGTACGTGTTCGTTGTTCCTGCACTGTCGATCGCGGAGCGGCTGGATGTGACGACGCTGCCGGACGTGACGAAGGTACGAGCGAGAAGTCCGCCGATGATGTCGCCGGCGACGGCGTTGCCGATCTTCGATGTGGAGAGGACGAGGCGGATCGTGCCGTCGGGCAGGTACGTCGATTCCGCGTCGCAGGTGCCGAGGAGGTGCGGCTGGCCGACGGCGGTGACGACGGCGCTGGTCAGATCGATCGTGCCGAACTGGTAGGCCACGACGCCGCTCGGATCGGTGTTCATCTCGACGTAGTACGAGCCGGTGTCGGTGGTCGGGAAGTTCCAGAGGATGCGCCACTCGCTGCCCGCGGGCACGCTTGCCAGCGAGGCGACTTTCATCGTGAAGACGAGTTTCTGCGAGCCGTCGCTGTAGTACGGTTCGGCGATCGAGACCGACTGGATGTCGAGCGCGGCGTTGGCGGCCGCGGTGCTGTCGCCGGTCGCATCGGTCATGACGGTGACGCCGGGCAGAGTGCAAGAGCTTCCGCCGCCGCCGGTTGACGTGACTGCGTTGCTGCCGCAGGACGAACCAACGGCATTCGTGGCCACGACCGAGTAGGTGTAGGTCTGCGAAGGATTGGCGGTCGGATCGGTGTACGACGTCGCCGTCGTACTGGCGATAGCGGTGCCGTCGCGGCGCACGGAGTAGTTCGTGATCGCAGAGCCGCCGTTGTTCCCTTCGGACCACGACAACCGGGCGAGCGATCCGTTACGCCTGACGGTGAGCGCCGGAGCGGAAGGAGCAGTCGGCTCGGCCGGGTCGTATTCACTAAACATCCGCCGTCCGCCCGTTTGACGCAGGATCGAGGCGACGGCTGTGTATGAGTTGCCGCGCGCGGTTGCGGGACCCTGGACACAGGCATCGACGCAGCCGTCGGCGAATCCGATGAGCATGCGGCCTTGCTTGTCGATGGTCATGTCATTGAAGTCGAGCAGATTGCGCGAGATCTCCGCGCCGCCGCTGAGCCATACCGGACCGCGTTGCACGGGATCGTTGGGCGTGGCGTTGGTGAGATGCCACGTCGAGCCGCCGTCGTAAGTAGTAGCGACGTACATGTACCAGATACCGGGATAGGTCCGCGCGTCGAGCGCGCCGATGCTATTGGACCCGAGGAAAGCGAAGGAGGCGCGGTTGTCATCGCCGGCCACGACTTCGGAGAAGACCGTGTTCTTGATTCCGGCCGCGGCGCCGACGTCTTTCACGTCGTGCCAGCTCTGGCCGTGATCGTCCGAGATGGCGATGACTGGTGAGTTGTTGTTGTCCGCGAAGCCGAGGTAAACGCGGCCGTTCTTCGAAATGCCGACCGACGGATCGCTGCCCGCGGCGAGGCTGTTGGGAACCGTGCGAACGTTCCAGGTAATGCCGTTGTCTTCGGAAACGACGACGCCCTGCTTGCCGCCGCAGTCTTTATTCGGAACATAAGCGACGCCGTCCGGACCGACTTTCACGTGGCCATGCAAACCGCCGCACTGCGACGTGTAGATCGGAACGGCCGGGCCGTACGTCAAACCACCGTCGAGCGAGACGGCGCAGTTCGCAAGCGCCAGATCCTGCGCGCAGTAGTAGACGGCATTCGGATAAAACGCACCTGCCAGCAGCGGCTGATGGAACGGGCCGCCGCCGACTGTCTGGTGATCGATGCCCGAGGCGATGCCGGCGCCTTGCGACGGCAGCCAGAGATCGCCATCGTTGTCGGTGACCGCGGAAAGGCTCTCCGTGCTGGCGAAGACGAGCTGCGAAACGATCGTGCGGCCGACTTTGGAGTCCGTGTAGAGAATCGGATCGAAGCTCTCGTTGCCGGTGATTTGCGACTGCTTGGCAACCCACGTCGAAGTCGGATTCGTCGGACAGGAGTCATCGAACGAAACGCGGAACGTGGTGACGAACGACTGAAAGAGAACGTTGCCGGTGATCCAATTCGAGCCAATCGATGGCTCGCCGGCGTCGGTGCCGAGTCCGGTGGCGAGTTGCGCTGCCGACGGCGTGAAGAGACTGAATCGCGGCGGCTGTCCCGTGGCCGGAGTCGCGGCGGGGAATGGCGTGCGCTGCACGTTGGTGAGAACGAAACTGGATGGCGTCGTCGTCGAATTGTAGAGCGCGGCCAGTCCGTGTCCGGAGTCGACGAACTGCGGGATCACCTGGATCAGCAGCGTGCTCGAGACCGATCCATTGACCGGAATGAGGCTCTCGATCAGGGTCGGCGTGGCGCTGATGCCGGTCA
>DATAMS010000692.1:0-4100 GCA_036260495.1 Thermoanaerobaculia bacterium | reverse complement strand
TGTCGCGAAGAAGGTGTGATCTGGCAAAGCCCCCCACATCCGGCTTCGCCACCTTCTCCCCCCGAAAAGCACGGGGGGAGAAGGCGCTCGATTTCAGGGCGTCGCGGAACTCACGAAGGGGAAAAGCGCTCGGTTTCAGGGCGCCGTTGGACGCGCGAGAAATGCGGGTTAGAAGTTGGCTGACGCGCGAAGCGCAATCAACCGAGAACGCGCGAAGCGCAATCAACGCACGAAGTGCAATCATTTCGCCTCCGGGACGCGATCGATCGTCGTCCGGTTTTCGGGCACCAAGTACTTTTGTGCGACCGATTGAATCTGTGCGGCGGTCACGGCGTCGTACACCGGCAGCACTTTGTTGATCTGCGACGGGTCGTCGCGGAAGAGCGCGAACGCGGAGAGTAGATTGGCTTTTCCGCCGGTCGTTTCCAGGGCGTCGTAATAATTGGAGCGGAAGCGGACCTTAGCGTCGGCGAGCTCGCGGGCGGACGGACCTTTCTGCTGGATGTCGTGGATGACGGCATCGACTTCGCGAAGGATCTCGTCTGCGGTATGGCCTGGTTTGTAGAGCGTGCGGGAGACGAGCAGCATCGGGCCGTCGTAATCGAACTCGTTGCCGAGGTCGTAGTTGATGCCGCCGGCCCAGTCGATGGAGATCTGTTTTTCTTTGACCAGGCGCTCGTAAAAGCGTGAGCCATCGTCGCCCTGCAGGATCAGATCGAGCAGAACTGCCGGCGCGTAGTCGGGCGAGTCTTGCGCGGGCAGATGCCAGCCGATCGCAAATGCGGGAACGTTGGCGAGCTTGTCGGTCTCTTTCACGCGCTTTTCTTTCGTTTGCGGCGGCTCGCTGACGTCGGGACGCTTCGGAATTGTTTGCTGCGGAATCGAGGCGAAGTATTTGCCGACCATCTTGCGGACCGCGGCTGCGTCAACGTCGCCGACGATCGTCAGGACGGCGTTGTTCGGCGCGTAGTAAGTCTTGAAGAACTGGCGAACGTCCTCGATCTTTGCCGCTTCGATGTCGTGAAGATCGCCGTAGAAATTGTGCGCGTTGAACCAGTTCTGATTCGCAGCCTGCCAGAGATCGAGCCACTCGAAGAGCGCGTACGGCTGGTTGAGAACGTTGACGCGCACTTCTTCGCTGACGACGTTCTGCTGGTTCTTGAGGTTCTCGTCGCTGACGTCGAGCGAGCGCATGCGATCGGCTTCGAGCCACAGCGCCGTTTCAACGCGGTCGGACGGGAGCGTCTCGTAGTAGTTCGTGTAATCGAGCCGCGTCGAGCCATTGAGATTGCCGCCGTTGGCTTCGACGATCTTGGCGTGCTCGAATTTCTTCACGTGCTCCGAGCCCTGAAACATCATGTGCTCGAAGAGATGCGCGAACCCGGTCTGCCCTTTCGGCTCGACGCGAAAACCGATGCCGTAATAAACGGCGACGGTCACCGCCGGCGCCGCGTGCGCCTCGGAGATGACGACCTTCAATCCGTTCGGCAACTTGTCATAGACGACCGGCACATCGGCCGGACTGGCGTTTGCGCTCACGCACGCGAGAATCGACGCCGCAAGCCAGAGACGAGCGTTTTTCATGACGGTAATCGTAACGCGGGAGGGCAGGGGGCGTGGGAACGAAACGGTTGCGGCCATGGGGCAGCCCGAGGCGACAAAACGAACGTAGGTCGGACTCTCTAGTCCGACACCGCGAGCGGCGGAATCACGAGGCGTCGGACTGGAGAGTCCGACCTACGTTTCCCCTAAGCATGAGCCCCGCGCCGAGGACGCCGAGGACGCCGCAGGCGGTCCAGAGCGCCGCCGGATTACGTTCGAAAACGAATGTGCCCGCGGATGGGCCGATCACCATCCCGAACGACCACATCATCATGACGAGGCCGAGGTAGCGGCCGCGGAAGCGTTCGGGAGCGAGTTGGACTGCGTACGCGCTGGCGACGGGCGAGCTGACCATTTCGCCGAGCGTCCAGATGACGACGGTGCCTGCGAGCGCGGGAAGTGTTCGCGCGATGCCAGTGAGCGCGAAGCCGATTCCGGCCAGAAAATAGCCGAGCGCGATCATCGGTCGTGGCGAGAAGCGGCGCGTCCATTGGGTGATGCCGAGCTCGAACACGATGATGATCATGCCGTTCATCGAGATCAGCAGGCCGTATGCGCGCGATGGGAATCCGAGCGACTTCACATGCAGCGCGAACGTCGATCCCATCTGAAAGTCGACGATGGTGATGCAAAGCGTCGCCGCGAGAAAAACAAGAAACGGACGATCGTGCAGGGCCGCGCGCAAGGCCTCACCGGATCGCTCGCTCTTCACCCACGTTCGCAAACCATGGGGCAGGGCGAAGAGCGCGATGAGGCCGTAGACGACCGACGTACCGGCATCAGCGACGAAGAGCAGCGCGAAGGAGTGATCGGCAAGGAATCCAGCCGTTGCCGGTCCGGCGGCGAAGCCGAGGTTGACGGCGAATCGATAGAGCCCGAATGCGATGACGCGATGCTCTTCGGGAACGAGATCGCCGAGGAGCGCGTAACTGGCAGGGCGGTACAACTCTGCCAGCGAGCCGGTGATGCAGGTCAGGATCACGATCGCCGCGTACGCGCGCGCTTGCGACAACACCAGCATCGCCGCCGCCGATCCGAACATCGACAACACGATCGTGTTGCGCCGCCCGATGCGGTCGGCCAGATGTCCGCCCAGCATCGAGGCGGCGAGATGGCCGACTCCGTACGCGCCGACGGCGAGTCCCGCCTTCGCGCTGGTGAAGCCGATCCGCGTGAGATAGAGAATGAGAAACGGGATGACGAACGTGCCGAACCGATTGATGAATGTGCCGGCAAAGAGAATCCACGCGGCGGCCGGCAGGGCGCGAAAGTTGTCGCGGAAGGAGATCATTCGAAGTGTGAAGAGTGAAGTGTGAAGAGTGAAAAGGGAAGTTGAAATGTTTTCACTACGCTCGTCGCGATCGCTAGAACGAACGTAGGTCGGACTCTCCAGTCCGACATGCGGCCAAACATCACGAGTTGTCGGACTGGAGAGTCCGACCTACGTTTTTCTCTCTCCCTTCACGCAAATTCGAAGCGGAGGCGCGCGCGGAAGTGGCCGAGGATGGCGCCGAGTAAGGCGCCGGTGGTGTTCCAGATGATGTCGTTCACGTCGGCGACGCGGGAGGGGAGGAAGTACTGCCACGCTTCGATCGCGCAGGTGAGCGTGAGCCCGAGGAGCACGGTCAGGACGTAGGTTTGCAGCGTTGGCCGGTTGACCGTGTAGAGCGCGATGAACATCAGAAAGCCCCACGGCACGAACAGCAGAATGTTGGCGATGATCGGCACGATGATCACGGCCAGAAGGTGCGTCGTGACCGGATGCCGGGCGATGCGGCTGGAGAGGCGGTGGATGTCGTCGAACGGCTGCGGATCGATTTTCGAGTAGCTCTTCCCCGACATCCAGACCGTCGTCAGAACGATGAGGATCGTGACGACGAAGAGGAGCAGGATCGTCACCGGACGGCGGATGGTGATGGTGGTTTGCATGATGCAGTGGATTAGTAGGTTAGTAGATTAGTGGATTAGTAGGTTTGAAGAGCATCGCCGGCTGCTCATCGAACCCCTGATCCACTAATCGACTGATCACTAATCTTCTGGATTAGTAGGTTAGTAGATTGGTGGATTAGCAGGTTTGAAGAGCATCGCCGGCTGCTCATCGAATCCCTAATCCACGAATCGACTGATCACTAATCTTCTGGATTAGTAGGTTAGTCGATTAGTGGATTAGCAGGTTTGAAGAGCATCGCCGGCTGCTCATCGAACCCCTGATCCACGAATCGACTGATCACGAATCCACTGCCTCACACATTCACAAACTTCCGGAACCCAACATTCAGAATCAGCCCGATGGCCATGAAGAACATCATCGTGGCGGAGCCGCCGTACGAGATGAGTGGCAAGGGGATTCCGGTCACGGGCAGGAGTCCGATCTGCATCGAGACGTTGATCAGGATGTGAAAGATGAAGAAGCAGATCAGCGAGAGCACGAGAAACGTGCCGCCGCGATCGCGCGATGCTTTGGCCACGGCCAGCGACTCGTGGATGAGGAAGAGGTA
>DATAMS010000643.1:0-8110 GCA_036260495.1 Thermoanaerobaculia bacterium | reverse complement strand
AATCACCTCGATCTTCTCGCGAAGCGCGGGCACCAGCATCGACGCGTAATGCGCGACGCCGGTCCGCGCCGGCGGCAACGGAGAGAAGAGCACCACTTTCATGCTTTTCTCCGACACCTGACACCCGACACCCGACACCCGCGACTCAATCCGCCACCGTCCTCGCCCGCTGCGCCAGATACGCCTCGACGAAGCCGTCGAGATCGCCGTCCATCACGCGCTGCACGTCGCCGACTTCGTAGCCGGTGCGCAGGTCTTTGATCATCTGGTACGGCTGCATCACGTACGAACGGATCTGCGAGCCGAAGGCGATGTCCTTCTTTTCCCCTTCCAGCTTCTCCTGTGCCTCCTGGCGTTTTTCCACTTCAAGCTGATAGAGCCGCGAGCGGAGGAGCTTCATGGCCACGTCGCGGTTCTTGTGCTGGCTCCGCTCGTTCTGGCAGGTGACGACGATGTTGGTCGGAAGGTGCGTGATGCGCACGGCCGAATCGGTGACGTTGACATGTTGTCCGCCTGCACCACTCGATCGATACGTATCGACGCGCAGATCCTTGTCGTTGATCTCGATCTCGATCTCTTCGTCGATGTCGGGATAGACGTAGACCGACGCGAACGATGTGTGCCGGCGCTTGGCGGCATCGAACGGCGAAATGCGCACGAGGCGATGCACGCCATGCTCCGACTTCATATAGCCGTACGCGTAGTCGCCTCGGATCATCACCGTGGCACTCTTGAGGCCAGCCTCTTCGCCCGATTGATAATCGACGATGTCCGCCGACCAGCCTTTGCGCTCGGCGTAGCGAAGGTACATGCGCAGCAGCATCTCCGCCCAATCCTGCGACTCGGTGCCACCGGCGCCAGGGTGGATCGCGAGGATGACGTCGCGCTCGTCGTGCTCGCCCGAGAGCTTCATCGTCATCTCGATCACCGTGATTTCGGCGTCGAGTTGGACGATGAGCGCCTCGATATCCGCGTCGACGTTTTCGCCTTCGCGCTGCAGTTCGAGCAGCACGTCGAGCTCCTGTTCCTTGCTGGTGATCGATTGATCGGCGGCGATGCGTTTCTCGACGCGGGCGCGCTTGCGGCCTACGTCCTGCGCGGTCTCGGGCTTGTCCCAGAAACCAGGCGCGGACATTTCGCGCTCGATCTCATCGAGCGTTTTTCGTGCGGAATCGGGGTCAAAGATAGCTCCGGACCGATTGCAGACGGTCTTTGAGGTCGGAGATTTTGCTGAGGGTATCGTCTTTCATGTGGTGCGTAGGTTAATCGATTGGCGAATTCGTTGGCAGTGGATTAGTAGATTAGTGGATTCGTGGATTAGTAAAGCTCGGAATCTCGTGCGCTGCCGGGCGAACGAACTGATCGACTAATCGACAATCGACTAATCGACTAATCACTAATCGACTAATCCACTTCTCTTCCGCCGCACCATCCCCACAACCACCGCCACCATCGCCGCCCACGCGAACCAGTCGCCGTAGTGAACATACGGTGTGACCGAGGTGCGCGGCTGAAAATCGGCGTAGATGATTCCCTGTTTGCCCATCGCCAGCTCCTGCACGATGCGGCCGGTGGGATCGATGACGGCCGAGATGCCGGTCGTGCCGGCGCGGAGCAGATAGCGATCATTCTCGATCGCGCGCAAACGCGCTTGATTGAGATGCTGCCGCGGCGCCGAAGTGCCGTCGTACCAGGCGTCGTTGGTGATGGTGATGAGAACGTTCGCGCCGTGCACCACCTGCGTGCGCGGGATCTGCGGAAAGACGACCTCGTAGCAGATGGCCGGGCCGTAGCGGAAGAGGCCATCGAGCGGTGTGTCTTTCGTTCCGAACTCGAACTGGCCGACGGCGTGAACGAGTTTGTGGGCGAAGAAGAGCATCTTCCGCATCGGTACGTATTCGCCGAAGGGGACGAGACGGATCTTGTCGTAGTGGCCGATGGTGCGTCCGCCGCTGACAAGAAACGCGGCATTCCACAATTTCTCCGGCTGCGCCGCATCCTCGGCCACCGACCCCAGGATGATGTCGGCGCCGTGCGCGCGCGAGGTGTCTTCGATCGCCTGGCGATAGAAATCGGTCGTCGCATACGAAAGCGGCACGGTCGACTCCGGCCAGATCACGACCTGCACTCCATGCGATGTGGCCTCATCGGTCATCGCCATCATCCGCCGGAAGATCAGCACGAGGTTGTCGTTGTCCCACCGCATTTCCTGCGAGATGTTCGGCTGCAGCAATGCGGCGCGTGCAATGGGTGCAGCAGTCGGCCGCGCGATCACTTTCTCCGCGACGTAACCCGTCGTCCACCAGACGAACGTGACGATGGCGACGGCCGCGATGGCGAAAATTGGGGTGTGGGGTGTGGGGGGTTGGGTGTGGGAGACGCGGGTGTCGGGTGTCGGAGATAGAAGCGTTGCAGACATTTCTGTCTCCGACCCCCGACCCCCGACACCCGACACTCCGTCCATCTCTCCCACACCCCACGCCCCACTCCCCACTCCCCGGACAATCAGCCACGCAATCAGCGCCGACGGCAACAGAATCAGCACGCCAAGCGCGTACGGTCCGGCGACGCGATCGAATTGCACGAGCGGCGTGTAGTCGATGATCGATGCGGCGATGAGGCTCCAGGGGAAGCCGCTGAAGAGATAGGTTCGGATGTACTCGACGACTGCCCACGTGAGCGGCACAAAGAGCCATCGGCGAAATCGCATGCCCGGCGCGATGCGGTGGAAGAGCAGCGCGAACAGGCCGCCGTACATGCCGAGGTAGGCGCACATGGCGATGAAGAGGAGGATGCCGGTGATGTAAGGCAAACCGCCGTAATGCGACATCACGCGGATCACCCACGGAACCATCAGCAGCCAGGCGACGCCTTGCGACAGCCAGCCGAGCGCGAAGGCGCCTTTGTAACTGCTCGTGCGACTGAGCGCGACAAACAGAGACACGAGCGCGATGAACATCAGCCATCCGGCGGCGACGTTCGGAAAGGACCAGGCGAAGAGGACGCCGGAGACGATGGCGAGGATTGCGTTGAGTAAGGTGCGCAAGGCGGGCGAAGGATAAAACAACTGCTCATCCGCAGATTACGCAGATGTTCGCAGATGAAAAAAACTACTTCTTGAACAGCGCGTCGAACGCTTTTCGCGCGTCGTCGGGCGTTTGCGGCTGGCGGCCTTTGTCGGCGGTCAGGTCGCGGACCACTTTGGGCTGGAAGAACGTGCATTCGTTGCGGACGTGCTTGCCGGAAATGCGTGCGGGGATGTTTTCGCGGCACTCCCAGAGTGTGGTCGTATCGAAGGCGCGGCAGTTGCCGCAGGTGTGGAGGTCGGCGCCGCACTTGAGGCATGTCTCTTCTGAAGTTGGCTGGTCGAGCCCGAGTCGTTGCGTGCCGCAGGCGTTGCACTTGAAGACCTCGGGGCCGAAGCCGCCGGCGGTGCGGCCGCGGGGAGCGCCTTCGATGCGTTGATTCTGCGGCTCGTACGGTGTGCGCGGTGTCCGCGGGGTGGATGAGTTGTTAGAGGAGTAGCCGCCGCTGTCCTGATAGCCGCGGTGTCTGTACTTGCGATCTTCGCTCAAAGGGAATCACCTCATGAAAACGTAATAGAGCGCCCCGGCGATGAGAAGAACGGCGATCACGAAGAGGATCAGCCGGATCGCCACTTTCGCCATCTTCAGGACAAACCAGATCACAAGAATCGCGATCAGGAGCCCGATGAGCTCGTTCATGCTGGGCATGGTGGGGTGCCGCGTAGTCTAACAGGTCGCAAGCGAAGTTGATTGCAGAGAAGCAGAGATCAGTGAAAAGCAGAGACTGGAGATCAGGGATAACCTTCCGATCTCTTCGTCTCCGTTTCTGTTCTTTGTCAGAAGACAACGCGCGAAGCAGATCTCTATCTCACGCCGTCGCGGCAACCGGCTCCGGCTCCAGACCGGCATCGAGGTCTGTGCCTCGAACGATGAAAACCAGAGCGACGATGGCGAGGGCGATACCGTTCACTTCGAGCGCTGTCGTAATTGACCAGCGCTGCGCGACGAAGCCGGCCAGGAGGTTACCGAGCGGCATGCCGCCGCGAAACGCGAGCATGAAGATCGACATCACGCGGCCGCGCATGGCGTCGCTGGTCGAGAGCTGCACCAGCGAGCTGTAAAGTGAAATGACGCCGACGATCGCCGCGCCAGCAAGAAACGCGATGACCAGACTCGATGTGATGTGCCGCGAGAATCCGAACGCGACGAGCGTGCAGGCGAAGACGAGTTGGAGCATCAACGCCAGCCTCCCCTTCTTCGCGGCGTAGCTGCTGCCGGCGACGAAGAGAGCACCGACCACCGAACCGACGCCGTAGTCGGCTTGCAGCATCGAGAGACCTTGTGGCCCGAGGTGGAAGATGCTCTTGGCGACGACCGGCATCATCGTGAAGAGCGGCATTCCCAGAAACGTGCCGGCGAACGAGAGAAACGTCAGCATCAACAGCGATCGCCGCGATGCCACGAACGCGAATCCCTGTTTCATCTGCGCCATCATCGAATGCGACGTGGCGTTCGCGTGCAACGGCGGCATCTTGATGATCAGAAGCGCGATGATCACGGCGACGAACGACAAACCGTTGATGCCGAAGCAGGCGGTCGCGCCCCACACGCCGAAGACGACGCCGCCGATGGCCGGGCCGATGACGCGCGCCAGATTGAACTGCATCGAGTTCATGGCCACGGCGTTCGACATGTCGTCGCGCTTCACGAGCAGCGGCAGCAACGACGCGTAGGCGGGGCCACTGAACGACTGCGCGCTTCCGGTCAGAAACGAGAGGATGAAGATGTGCCAGATCTTGACGGCGTGAAAGTAGATGAGGCCCGTTAGCACGAATGCGAACGTCATCTGCATGACTTGCGAGAGGAGCATGATCTTGCGCCGCTCGATGCGGTCCGCGATCACGCCGCCGAAAAGCGAGAAGAGCAGCATCGGACCGGTAGCGAGAAATCCATCGACGCCCAGCAGGAACGCCGAGCCGGTCATCGTGTAGACCAGCCAGCCCTGCGCCAGCGTCTGCATGAACGTGCCGGTCGTCGATGCGAACGCGCCGAACCAGAGCAGGCGGAAATCGCGGTACCGCAGCGCGCTGAACGTGCGTTGGAACCGGCCGGTTGGAATACCCGTTCGCGCGTTCGCTTCGACCGTTTCTTCTTGCGGAAGCGACGAGCTCATCGAGCGATCCGCAACCTCTCAGCGGTTCCGGCGGTGTGCGCGTGGCAGATGGCGACGGCAAGGGCGTCGGAGGCGTCGGTGGACATGACGAGGTTCGCGCATCCGGGAAGGAGCATGCGAACCATCTTCGCAACCTGCTCTTTCTCTGCCGCGCCGTATCCGACGATCGCGCTCTTGACGCTGCGCGGCGAGTACTCGAACACCTCCAACTTCGCCGCCCTCGCCGCCAGCAAAATCACTCCGCGGGCGTGCGCAAGCTGAATCAGACTCTTGATGTTCTGCCCACCAAACGGCGCCTCGACGGCAACCGCATCGAGCGAGTTGCGCGCGATGACGGCAACCAGCTCCTCGTGAATCCGGCAAAGCCGGTCCGCCAGCTCCGCCCCCCGCGTAGTCCCAATCGTCCCCTGCTCGATGAGCGCGAGCCGCCCCCGAACCTGCTCGATGACACCAAAGCCAGTAGTCACGGAGCCGGGATCGATACCGAGAATTCGCACGGAAGGATTGTAGCGATGATTTTCCGCTCAGCAGGTGATGAATCGAAGGCGAAATGTTGAAGATTGGGGATGATCGAGGGTAAAAGATCGGAGGAAGTACGCCAGGAGCGTGTTCGAACGCTTCTAGCGGACACCATTGCGCAGGTCGGTTACATGTTGGGCCTTGATGAACGTCGTTCCCGCAGTAATCGTCGGATCGGTGTATGTGAGCGCAGACAACCCGAGGTTGGCGCGGGCCTGATCCAGGCTCGTCCGAAGCTCGAGAAGGTGTACTCGTTTTACGGTCATGCCGATGAGTGTTGGATCTGTGAACGATGCAGAGCCAAGACCTGCGGCCGCGCGCACGGCATTCACCGCCTGACGAAGCTGGTCGAAATGAACTGCCTTGACTATGGTGAGGCCGCTCACGATAGGGTCGTCGGTGAACTGGATCGTGGTTGCCAGGTCAGGCGCGCTGTAAGCGCCAGGGTTGCCGGCCGGGTCAAAGGCTTGTACGCGGTATAGGTACGCTGTATTCGGAGCAGCAGGGGTGTCAGTATAACTGGTCGCGCTCGTGCTGGAGAGCACGCTATAGCCGCCACTCGTGCGCCGTGAAACCTCATACCGATCGGCCCCGGAGACAGGCGACCACGTCACGCTTACGCTGATGCCGCTCGTCGCGGTCGCCGTCACATCGGCCGGTGCGGCGAGGTTGATCGGGTTGCCGGCGTTGTAAACAAACAACGCAAAATCCTGATCGAGGCAATCGGAATTTGGTTGTCCCGGGCAGTTCACGTCAGGAATCGCCGACGCATTGATGATCCTTGCATCGACGACGACAGTGAATTGCGACACACCAGCAGTGCTCGGAAAGAACACCACCATCTCGGTGTTGTTTTTCGTATCGGGATGCCCGGCACCGCACGAATAGAGCACGGACTCCTCACCTTCCGCCGGTATTTGAAACGATGGGGTCAGATTGTTGCCGGCGTAACTGACGCAGTTTGTGGAGCTCCCGATATTCAGAGAGAGGTCAAGGTCATTCTGCAGCAGTGTCGGCACGTTCCCAACGCCAGCCGGAGCGGGGGCATCTGTCCAGACGAGTACGATTTTCACAGGCTTGTTCGGGTCGCTGACCGGAAACGTTGCGCTCCATCGTTGCCCGCTCGCCGTGAACGTGCGCGCGGGCGACTGATCGACGTATTGCCGCAGCGGCGTGTGACTAACGATATCCACGAGGCTGATCCGCCCGAAGCCCTGCGTAGCATTTGGCCTGGCTGCAATGGGAGTGGTCGGGCTCGTGGCCTTGTCAATACCAGTACGCATCGAGCGGGCAGCGCCGATGAGCATTGCTTTGAGTAATGCCGGACTCGCGGCGGCAGGATTGGGAACTCCTCCGAGGCTCGCGGCAAAGATGCGACTGGCAATTAACGCGGCTCCCGCGCCCACCGGTGCAGCGAAACTCGTTCCTGAGGAAATGAAGTAGTCAGGGTCATAATCTGGGGGATTCGAGCCGTAGCCGAAGCAATCGTACTGCGAAGGTGCGTGCGGTGAAAGCAGGCCAGTCCGTGCAGAGACGATTTGCGAGACGGGCGCGAACAAGTCAGGTTTGGCGTACGTATCCCAGGAGTGACCACCGCTCTGCACGAGCGTACCGTGCTTCGAATCTGCCTCAATGTTGTCATACGAGTTCGCGTCGGTTGGGATGAACCCGGCACAATCGTTTCGCCATTCGGACGCGTCCCGAACGCTCTCCGCACCGCCCACCGCGATCACGTTCTTGGCGGTCGCTGGCGGCAGCAGCGGAAGGGGGTTGGTCACCGAATCTTGGTGCTTGTTGCCAGCAGACACGGTGAGTGCAATCGGGGACCCTGCTCCAACGGTATTCCGCACTGCCACGTCAAAATCATGCGATAGCTGCGTATACCAGCCCGTGGCGCTCGGATTCGCGCCATATTCATTATGCGAATGGTTCTGAATGTATACAGAGTGCAACGTAGCGTCTGCAGCCCAATTAAAGATGTTGCGGGCCGTCCACGTGTAGCCACTGGAGTTGAAGATCTTCGTGGAAAGAATACCGGCCGTGGGAGCGATGCCAGCCCCGAGGAAAAAGCCGGACAGCGGTGCGCTCGCGTCGCGCTTGCCGGTCGCGGCATTGCCGGCCGCGACACCGGCCACGAACGTACCATGAAACAATCCATCGCAGTCGGAGCAGACCGTCGAGCTTTCGCAAATATTCGCCGGGCCGCCAGGCGGGTCAGGCGGGCAATTCCCGCTGATCGGGTCCCTCGGCACTAGAAACACCGAGCCGTAGCGAACGCGGTCCGACGGCTGGAGATCGACATGGTGCGTACCCGCAGACCCATTGTCCAAGCCTGTGTCCGCGATCCCGATGATAAAACCTTCGTCGCTCAGATTGCCGCACACGTTACATG
>DATAMS010000631.1:0-12300 GCA_036260495.1 Thermoanaerobaculia bacterium | reverse complement strand
CAGATATCGCGAGGCGCTGTGTCTCCCGCGTGTGCCGCGACTGACGCGAGGCACATCGACGCAGCAAGCAGCGAGATCAGACGTTGTCTCATGTAATGCTTTTCGTCCGTTGGACGAATGCGAGCTTCAATTCTCCCAGATGCGTCGACAGGAAATCGTCCTCATCCGCAGTCAGGTTCCCGTTGGTCTTCTCCTTGAGCATGGTCAGCATCTCGATCATCTGACGGGCCGCGGCGGCATCCAGCTTCGGTTTCGGATCATACGGGTTGCGCAACATGCCCAACGACATGTACGCCTGCGCGATGAGCGGCTCGACGAAGTCCGCGAACGGAGTGCCGGGATTCAAGGCCTTGTCCGCGACCGATTTGTTGCGCCGGTCGGCGGCCGGAGGCTCGGCGGCACGAGCGGGCGGAGCGGCGGCCTTCGCGGCTTCCGGCGCCGCCTTCGCGGGCTCGGGTGCAGCAGGAGCAGCCGGCTTGGCCGCCGGATCGACTGGCGTGACCTCCTGTTTGAACTCGTCGCGAATCTCTCCCTCGGCGGTAAAGATCCGCTTGTCCGTTACTTTGATCTCGGATTTCGGTCGTTCCATTTGGCTCCTGGCGAGCGGCCAGCCTGCGTGCTGGATTCGGTGCGCGAAGCTCCTTTCAAGGGACCGGAAACGATATAGCAAGTGCGCGGTTGCGCGCTACCGCCGGTACAATCCGCCCCCTCGCCGATGCGCATCTTCCAGATCCTCGAATTCAATCAGTTCAACACCGGCTCCGTGCACCAGATGTTTCAGGCCGCGTCCGGTCTGCGCGAGCGCGGTCACGACGTCACGATCGTCAGCCGTCCCGACGCCGTGCTCGAAGAAAAAGCGCTTGCGGCCGGGGTCGCGTTCGTGGGACTGCCGATGCGCAACGAGTTCGATCTCGTCAGCGCGTGGAAGTTGGGACGGCTTTTTCGCGAGCAGCGGCCTGACGTCGTCCACGTTCACAAGGGCGTCGCGCACTCCCTCGCGCTGGCTGCAACATTTGCCCGGCCGGTGGGCGCATTCATCGTGAACCGCGGCGTCTCGTTTCCGCTCGACGTCTGGAATCGGATCAAGTACCGAATGCATCGCGTCGATCGCGTGGTCACCGTCTGCGCGCAGATTCAGGATGTGATCGTTGCAAGCGGGCGGCTTCCACGGGAGAAAGTCGTCATCATCTATGCGGGGACGGACGTTGAACGTTTCGATCCAGCCCGCTGGGACACGACCGCGTTTCGCCGCGAAAAAGGCATTCCGGATGATGCGTTCCTCATCGCGCAAGTCGGCGTCCGAACTTGGAAAGGTTGGAAGGAGCTGATCGATGCCGTCGCGTCGATCCTTCCCACCCATCCGCACGCCCATCTCGCGCTGATCGGATGCCGCGACGAGTCCGAGCGCACCGAGGTGGCGAGCTACGCGAACGAGCGCGGCATCGGAACGCATGTCACGCCAGTCGAATACCGCGACGACATGCCGAACGTCTTCGCCGGCTGTGACCTCGTCGTCGACGCGTCGTGGGCCGGCACCGGCATCACCGGCACGATCCGCGAGGCGATGGCGATGCGCAAACCGGTCATCGCCACCGATTGCGGCGGCAACCGCGAGCTCGTATCGTCCGCCGAAGTCGGATGGCTGGTCCCGGCGAAGGAAGTGCCGCCCCTGGCCCGCGCAATCGCGGAGGTGATGGACGATGCCGCGCGTCGCGAACGCGTCGCCGCGAACGCGCGCGAACATGTCGTGCGAGGCTTCTCGAAAGAGTTGCGGATCGCGAGGTTGGAGGAGTTGTACCAGCGAATTCTGGCGCGGCGATGAGGCTCGCACATCGGCGCCGCGCAGATCTGCGAGGTGATGTTTCCAGGCGACCGGGATACTGGCAGCGCGATCAGTGCTTCTTCACCGCCGCGGTCGTCGTTTTCGTGGGCGTTGTGATCGTCGCGGTCGTGTCGGTTGGCGTGGCGACGGAGGCGGTCGTCGTGCCGCCCGGTCCTTGCAATGTCGACGTCGTGTCGGACTTTTGCGCGTTCACGTCTTCCGTACCGCTAACGACTGGTGCGGTTCCGGTGGCGGAGCTGGGGGCGACGGTGCCGAGTTGCTGCGCGGCGGTGGCTGTGCCGGTGGCGGGCGAGACTGGTTCGCCAGTGCCGCTCGTGCCGGTGGCGGGATTGCGGTCGGTGGCGTTGCCCATCGTGTTGGTTTCCGCTGGCTGCTCCTTCGTTTTGCAGCCGGCCGGCAGGAGCGCCACGCAGCAAACGATGAGCACGAGGGCAAGGATTTGATGACGGCGATTACGCATGTTTTGCCTCCGCCGCGAAAGGAAGGCAAGAGTCGTGCGCAGTAGAATCGCTAGACGTCATGCAGCGCGTTGTATTTCGTCCGGCCGCACTTGCTGCGCTGCTGATCGCCATCGGCGCGATTCGGATGGCCACGACGTTCCGGGTTTTCTCGGCGACCAGCGATGAGGCCACGCACATCGGCGCCGGGTTGGACATCTATCAGTACCACCGCTATTGGTTTCAGCGCGAGAACCCGCCGCTGCCGCGGCTGGTGATGGCCATCGCGCCATATCTGGGCGGGATGCGTTACGACAACAGTGGGAACTATCCCGAGCAGGTTCACAGCATCTTTTACGGTCACGGCGAGTATCGCGCGAACCTCGTCCGCGCGCGGGTCGGGAACATCGTCTTCTTCGTTCTCGCCGCGGTAGCGCTGTTTGTCCTGGCGCGCGATGCGATCGGCGAAAACGCTGCGGTGCTGGCCGTTCTTCTCTTCACGATGGAGCCCATCGTGCTCGGCTACTCGGCCCTGGCCACGCACGATGCCGCTGCCACCGCCGGCGTGGCCGTGGCGCTCTTCGCGTTCACACGCTGGCTGCGAGAGCCGAACCTCAAGTCAGCGCTGTTGTTCGGCGCTGCGTACGGCTTCAGCATCCTCTGCAAGTTTTCCTGCATCCCGTTCGTCGCAGTTGCTTGCATCGCGCTCGTCATCGTCCGTCTGCCGCACGATGCGACGCTCCGCGCTCGCATCGGCCACGCGGCAATCACTCTCGTTCCGGCGGCGGCGATCACACTGCTCGTGATCTGGGCTGGCTACGGATTCCGAGTCGGAACCGTCAGCGAATTGCAGCCGTGGGCTCCCGTCTTCAGCCCGGCCGTGCAACGTCTCCTCATACAAACCAACCCGCACACGCCACTGCCTGCGTCGAACTTTTTCATCGGCATCGCGGGCCTTCTGAAGTTTGAAGAGCGCGGCTACCAGACCTACCTGTGCGGCAAGATTCTGAAGAACGGGCGATGGTGGTATTTCCCGTTTGCCATCGCGCTGAAGACGACGATCGCTGCGCTTATTCTGTTCTTGACCGGTTTCTGGTTCGCGCTGCGCGACCGCGAAATGCGATGGCCGTTCGCGGAGTGGATCGCCGCCGGAATCGCGATCATCCTCGCCGCGATGCCGAGCGCTCTCGACCTCGGCGTCCGCTACCTTCTTCCGTTCTACATCCCGTTCGCGATCGCCGCGGCGTCCACCGTGATGGCGATGATTCGGGCATCACGCACGACTGCGGTCATCGCCGCCGTGCTCGTGGCCGCGCAGATCGCCGCCTCGGCGCTTGCTCATCCTGACTACTTTCCGTACTTCAACGCCTTCGCCGGCTCCGACCCGTCGCGCTACCTCGTCGACAGCAACATCGACTGGGGACAGGACATCCTCCGCCTTCGCAAAATCGTGCGGCGCGAGCACATGCAAAAGCTCACAGCGTCATTGATGGGACCAGCCGATTACGTGGCCCTCGGCTTTCCGCCCGTCGAGCCCGCGAGTCCATGGACGGAATCGCACGGATGGGTCGCGGTCAGCGACCACGCGTATCAACTCGCGGCTGCCGAGGGTGGGTGGAGGTGGCTGCCGGAAAGGTATGAGAGGGTGGGGAAGTCGATTCGGTTGTATCGGATTCCGTAAACCAGCGCAGTAGAATCGCCGCCCTAAAATGCAGCGCTTCGCATTCCGTCCGGCCACGCTTGCCGCGTTGCTCATCGCCATCGGCGCGATCCGTATGGCCACGACCTTCCGCGTTTTCTCCGCGACCAACGACGAGCCGGCGCACCTCGGCGTGGGCATGGAGCTGATTCAGTATCACCGCTACAATCTGCAGACAGAGAACCCGCCGCTCGCATCGCTGATCTTCGCCGCTCTGCCCGAGCTGGGCGGAATGCGTTTCGATCCGAATGGCTCGTTCAGCGATCAGATTCACAGCGTCTTCTACGGACACGGCGATTACAAAGCGAATCTCTTTCGCGCGCGTGCCGGCACGATCCTCTTCTTCGTCATCGCAGCCATCGCGCTTTTCTACGCAGCGCGTGATGCGCTCGGCGATGCTGGCGCAGTCGCGGCAACGTTTCTTTTCACGATGGAGCCGATCGTCCTCGGTTACTCGGCGCTGGCCACGCATGACGGCCCCGCAGTCGCCGGTCTGGCCGTGGCGCTTCTGGCATTTCTGCATTGGTTGCGCCGCCCCGATCTGAAACGCGCGCTCATCTTCGGTGCGGCCTTCGGGTTCAGCATCAACTGCAAATTTTCCAGCATCGTCTTCGTACCGGTGACCTGCGCCACCATTGCCGCTGTCCGCTTGTTTCGCGATACGGAACTGCGTCAGAAGTTCGGACGCGCCATCGCCACGATGCTGCCGGCAGCGGGCGTGACGCTCTTCGTGATCTGGGCGGGCTACGGCTTCACCGTGCGCACATTCGCGGAGCTGCAGCCTTGGATGGATTCGTACCCGCTGCCGTTGCAGCACGTTCTCGCGCGCATCAGCCCATCCACCCCGCTGCCAGCGCCTGGTTTCTTCGACGGCATCAGCGCCCTTCACAAAACGAATCAGGAGGGATTCCTGACCTTTCTTTGCGGGCGGACGGGGACGACCGGCTGGTGGTGGTACTTTCCACTCGCTGTAGCGATGAAGACAACGATCGCCGCGCTGGTGCTTTTCGCCGCTGGCGCCTGGTTCGCGTTGCGCGACCCCGCATTGCGCTGGCCGTTCGCAGAATGGAGCATCGCCGCTCTGGTCATCATTGTCACTGTGATGCCAAGCACGCTCGACGTCGGTATCCGCTACATCCTCCCGTTCTACGTGCCATTCGCCATCGCCTCGGCGGCGGCGTTCCTGGCGATGTTGCACGCCTCGCGGATGAGCGCCGCCGTCGCGATCGCGCTGCTCGTTTGCCACCTCGGCGCATCAGCATTCGCGCATCCTGACTACTTCCCCTACTTCAACCTCTTTGCCGGACGCGATCCTTCGCACTACCTCATCGACAGCAACATCGACTGGGGACAGGACATCCTCCGGCTCCGCTCCGTGGTCCGGCGCCAGCACATCCCGTCGCTCACGCTCGATCTCATGGGGCCGGCCGATCTCGCAGCGCTCGGGTTCCCGACGACCTATCAGATCAGCATGTGGACCCGCTCGCACGGATGGATCGCGATCAGCGACCACGCTCGCCAGATGATGCAGCAGCAGGGGGCGCTCCGATGGCTGCCGCAACCGGCTCGCCGCGTAGGGAAATCAATCTCGCTCTACTACATCCCCTGAACGGCTATATTCGCCACCCATGCTGCAGTCGTTGCCGAAACTCCGGCCCGCAGTGCTGGCCGTATTGCTGATCGTCATCGGCTGCGTACGCATCGCCTCGACGTGGAGAACGTTCTCCGACACCGTCGATGAGATCACGCATGTCGGCGCCGGTCTCGAGCTTTTGCAATACCACCAGTACGTACTGCAGCCGGAGAACCCACCTCTTCCGCGCGTCGTGATGGCGGCCGCGCCGATGGCGGGCGGCTTGCGATGGCCAGCCGAAGGCAACCGGTTCGAGAAGATTCACACCGTCATGTACGGGCACGGCAAATACGAGAGAAACCTCGTACTGATGCGTGTTGGAAATCTGGTTTTTTTCATCCTCGCGTGCTGGGCTTTCTTCGTCTGGGTGCGGCGCGAATTCGGCGAAACCGAGGCGGTCATCGCCGTGCTGCTCTTCACGATGCAGCCGATCGTCCTCGGCTACTCCGGACTGGCCACGTTCGACACCGCCGCCACCGCCGGACTGGCCGTTGCCCTGATCGCATTCTCCGCCTGGCTGCGCAAGCCGGACGCCATGCACGCCGCACTGCTCGGCGCTGGCTACGGCTTCAGCATCCTGATGAAATTCTCATCCATCGGCTACGTTCCCGCCGCGTGCGCCGCGATTTACGCGGTGCGTTTGCTCGGCGATTCGGAGCGGCGGCGCGAGCGTCTGCGCGCGCTCGCGAACGTGCTCATCGTTCCGCCCGTTGCGTTGGCGGTCATCTGGGCGGGATACGCATTCACCACCGGCCGCTTGTCGGAGCTTCAACATTTTCGCGGTGAGTTCGGCATCCTCGACCGCGTTCTGCTGTCGCATCTGCCGCAATGGATGCCGCTGCCTGCGCCCGCGTTTTTCCGCGGCGTCGGCGGCCTGCTGGAAATCGGTCACGCCGATTTCGACTCGTACCTCTTCGGCCACATCAGCAAGAGCGGCTTCCGGTGGTACTTCCCCGCGGCTGTTGGCCTCAAGACAACGCTCGCATTTTTCGCGTTGCTTCTGGCCGGCATCGGCGCGGCCTGGACGAATCGCGCGCGGCGATGGGCGATGGCCGAGGCGTTGGCGGGATCGGCGGCGATATTCGCGGTAGCCATGCCCAGCATTCTCGACCTCGGCGTGCGCTACGTCCTGCCGGCCTACGTGCCGCTGACCGCGGCAGCCGCGATCGGAACGGTTGCGCTGCTCGACAGCGCGCGCAAAGAGATTCGCATCGCAGCGATGGTGTTTGTTGGGCTTCATATCGTCGCGTCGCTCGCCGCGCATCCCGACTACTTCCCCTATTTCAACGCACTGGCCGGACACGATCCCGGACGCTACCTGATCGACAGCAATCTCGACTGGGGTCAGGACCTGCTTCGTCTTCGCAGCACCGCGCGCGCTCTCCGCATCGAGCAAATGGCCGTCAACCTCGGTTACCACGACTACGACGCGCTCGGATTTCCGCACCAGCACGAAGCCATTTCCACGCATCCCGAGAAGGGCTGGGTCGCCGTCGGCGAGCACGTCTATCGTCTCGATCACGCGAAGGGCGGATGGTCGTGGCTCGATCCGTTTCCGATGACGCGCGTCGGCATGTCGATCCGTCTTTACTACGTGTCGCAACTCATCGCGCCAGATGGAGTAAATCAATCGCCCGAGGAGACGATTCTGCTTCCGATTGCAGGCACGGTGGGTGTAGTGGGCGCGCCTTCCGGCATCTGGTTCCACGTCGATCAGACAATCCAAAATCATGGTACGAGCCCGATTCATGTTGCACTGAGCGCGTGCGGAAGCAGGCCATCGCCATGCGCTCTCGATCTCGAGCCGGGACAAACGGAGCGAATCGCATCGGGACCCGGAGAACGGCCATTCCTCTTCGTCAGCGTTCCTCGTGGCACTGCGAAGCAACTGGCATTCTCGACCGTGGTTCACGCCGGGAACTGGCCCGCGCTCAACATTCCTGCGCTTTCCGAGACCGATTTTCAGGATGATCGCGTTTTGCTTCCGTCCGTGCCGGCTAACGCTCGCCTGAATCTGCGAGTCTGGCTCCGTAATGCCGGTTCGGGCACGCCGGTTGATGTTCGCGTTTACTCGCCGCGCGATGGACACCTCATCGCCGGGAAAAAGTTCGCCGTCGATCGCGATGGCTACTTCGCAAACGGCGACCTCGGAGCGGAGTTTCCGCAGCTCGCCGGCGAGCCGGTCGACATCAGAATCGAATCAAGCGGCACGAAGGTGTGGGCCATGATGACGACCACCGATTATCGAACCGGAAAGATCGTGCTCTCGGTTCCGCGATGACCGGCCTTTGAGAGCCCGCAATCATGATGTTGAAGACTCTCTATCGGAGGTGGGTACGTTGGGAATGGATAGCCATCGTCGCGATTGCTGTCGCGCGCCTTTGGCTCACCGCGGTGCGAACTCTCAGAGCAATCGGTTGGGCGTCGATCGACGACTATTGGTTCCTGCAACGGGCCCGCTCGATCATGGCAGGCCAGTGGATGGGGCCGTACAACTATCTGACGTTGATCAAAGGCGCCGGATACCCACTATGGATCGCGGCGATCTCGTCGCTGCACCTCCCTTTGTTGTTCGCGCAGCAGTTGCTGTACACGCTTGCGTGCCTCGCCATCTGCCGCGCGGCCGCGCCATTGGCTCGTTCGGCGCCGGCACGCGTCGCCTTGTTCGTTGCGCTTGTTCTCAATCCGATGAGCTACGCCAACGACATTGCCGATCGCGTTTCGCGCGAGGGCTTTTATCCCGCGCTGTGTCTCCTGGCCTGTGCCGGTGTGGCTGGCGCGTTTCTGCGGCTCAGCGCTCGCCGGCGCAGTGTGCTCCCATGGGTCATTCTCGCCAGCGTCGCGCTCGCGTGGCTCTGGCACACGCGTGAGGAGAGCCTTTGGATCACGCCGCTGCCCGCATGCGCTGCCGCCGGCGTTTTCGCATGGATGTACAGAGATTGGCGTGCGCGCTGGAGACGCGCCATGCTGGTACTCATCACGCCCGCGCTCTCGCTGGCCGCGGCTCACGCGGCGATCGTCGTCACCAATGGAGTGCGATACGGCGTCTGGAGCGACGTCGAGTTCAAATGGCGTCCGTTCCTCCTCGCGTACAGCAGCCTCAGTAGCGTGCGCCAGCATCCTCCTGTTCCGCATGTACCAGTGCCGAAGGAAGTTCGTGAGCGCGTCTACGCCGTGAGCCCCGCATTCGCAGAGCTTCGTCCGCTGATCGAAGGTGACTTCGGAACACGTTGGAGAGGGGACAACGCGGACCTCGCGAATGGAGCATTCATGTGGGCGTTTCGCGAGGCGGTCGAGAAGACGGGCTACTACGCGCGAGGCTCAGCCGCGGTCGCCGGCTACTACGATCGCGTCAGCCGCGAGATCGGCAGCGCGCGCCACTCCGGACGCCTTGATGCGCGAGAAGCGCACGCCACTCTTCTCCCTCCACTCCTGTCTGGTCAGAGGCGAGAGGTCGTCCTGCGATGGCTCTTTGGTGCCAGGCGCCTTGCAACGTTCGACAGTTTCGCGGCAAAACCCGCGTATTCGGAAGGGCAGGCCCGCGAACTGCGCGAGTTCGTCGAGACGACGCGAACGGCGCTGACACCAAGAGCGGGAAGCGTCGAGCAGGTGCATCTTGTCGCATGGATCATTCACGCCGAGGGTTCGCTCGATGTCGCCGTCGAACACTCCAACGGAACGCCGGTTCCTGATGCGCGCGTGACACGTTTCCCAACGCCCGATCTTTACGAGCATCTGAAGATCAGCTGGAAGGATTTTCCTCCGGCGCGGAACGCCGGCTTCGAAATCAGTGCGCATGGACCGGATGTCGTACTTGTGCTGTCGCTGCACGGACGGCCGGTCGATCGCATTGCACTCAGCACGGACCCGCTTGTGCCTCACCACCCGCTCGTGCGCATGGGGGGTTATTCATACGAGAAGACCGTTAGTGACCCGGGCCTCCGTTCGATTGACGCCGCTCGTTTCGCCATTCTGAATGCGATCGCGCGCTTCTATCAGGCAACATTTCCGCTGGTGCTCGCGGCCGCGCTCCTCCTCTTCATCCTGACGCTGAAAGGGAGCGCCGGACACCGAGGCGATTGGACGGTTGCGATCCTCATCGGCGGGATCTTCGCGGCGATCGCAGCGCGTGTGATGATCCTCTCCATCATCGATGTAACGTCGTTCCCGGTCTTCTTCGTTGGCTACGAGTCATCGGCATATCCGCTGTTGCTGACGGGGACCTTTCTCGCGGCGCACGAAAGCGTGGTTGCCTTGCGTGCGCAACGTTCGGGTACTGCGCTGTCGTCACCTTAATCCAACCGTAATCCGCACTTTCAAAATGGGGTCAGGTCTACTTTTGAAAGTGCCCCCCTCGTATTCTTCTGGCGCACCATCGGTTTTGGCACTTTCAAAAGTAGACCTGACCCCATTTTGAAAGTGACAAGAGAAATCGGCGTCAGTTCACCGCGATCGCCTCCGGCTCGAGCGCGAGCTCGACCTTGCCATCATCACCAACGTTGACGAAGACGATGTCGCCAGGCTTGAACTTTCCTTCGAGCAGCTTCATCGCCAACGGATCGATGATCAGTTTCTGCAGCGCGCGTTTGAGCGGACGCGCGCCGAAGGCCGGGTCGTAGCCTTCTTTCGCGAGCTGCTCTTTGGCGTGATCGCTGATCTCGATCGTGACTCCTCGATCGGCGATCATCTTCGTCAGCTTGCGGATCTGGATCTCGATGATGCGCTTGATGTGCTGCATGTCGAGCGCGTGAAAGATGATCACGTCGTCGATGCGGTTGAGGAACTCGGGGCGGAAGTGGCGGTGCAGTTCTTCCTGAACCTTTCGCTCCATCTCCGACTCCTGCGCCGTCGTCTGCATCGATTTCTGATAATCGAAAATGAACTGCGCGCCGACGTTCGACGTCATGATGATCACTGTGTTCTTGAAGTCGACCACGCGGCCCTTCGAATCGGTGAGCCGGCCATCATCGAGAATCTGCAACATGATGTTGAAGACCTCGGGATGCGCTTTCTCGATCTCGTCGAAAAGCAGCACGGCGTACGGCCGCCTGCGAATCGCTTCCGTGAGCTGGCCGCCTTCCTCGTAGCCGACATAGCCGGGCGGCGCGCCGATCAGACGCGCGACGGCGTGGCGCTCCATGTACTCCGACATGTCGATGCGCACCATGGCGTTTTCGTCGTCGAACAGAAACTCGGCCAGCGCGCGCGCCAGCTCCGTCTTGCCAACGCCGGTCGGTCCCATGAAGATGAATGAACCGATGGGACGGCTGGGATCTTTGAGCCCCGCGCGCGAACGGCGCACGGCGTTGGAGACAGCGGTGATCGCCTCCTCCTGCCCGATGACGCGGAGCTTGAGGTTGTCCTCCATCTTCACGAGCTTCTGAATCTCGGACTCCATCATTCGCGTGACCGGCACGCCGGTCCACTTCGACACGATCTCGGCGATGTCTTCGTCGGTCACTTCTTCGCGAAGAAGGGCGCCACCTTTCTGCATCTCCATGAGCCGCGACGATGCGGCTTCGAGATCGCGATTGAACTGCGGGAGCGCGCCGTAGCGCAGCTCGGCCGCCTTGTTCAGATCGCCCTGACGCTCCGCGGCGTTGGCGGCTTCACGCGTCTCTTCGATCTTTTTCTTGAGATCGGTGATCTGCGTGATGACGCCTTTCTCGTTCTCCCACTGCGTGCGCAGCGTGCTGATTTTTTCCTGCAGCTCGCTGATCTCGCTCTCGATCTCGCCGAGGCGTTGTTTGGAGGTTGCGTTGGTCTCGCGGGAAAGTGCCTGCTTCTCGATCTGAAGCTGCGTCATCCGCCGCGTCAGCTCGTCAATCTCCTGCGGCATCGACGTCAGCTCGATGCGCAACCGCGACGCCGCTTCGTCGACGAGATCGATCGCTTTGTCGGGGAGGAACCGGTCGGTGATGTAGCGATGCGACAGCGTAGCCGCGGCGACGATCGCGGAGTCCTGAATCTTCACGCCGTGATGCACTTCGTAGCGTTCCTTGAGGCCGCGAAGAATGGCGATCGTGTCTTCAACGGTCGGCTCGCCGACGAACACGGGCTGAAATCGCCTCGCGAGAGCGGCATCCTTTTCGATGTGCTTCTGATACTCGTTGAGCGTCGTCGCGCCGATCGCTCGCAGCTCGCCGCGAGCCAGCGCCGGCTTGAGCATGTTCGAGGCGTCCATCGCCCCTTCCGAGGCGCCGGCGCCGATCAGCGTGTGAAGCTCGTCGATGAAGAGAACGACGTTCCCTTCGCTCTCCTCGACTTCCTTGATGACGGCTTTGAGGCGGTCTTCGAACTCGCCGCGGTACTTCGCGCCGGCGATCATCGCGCCGAGGTCGAGGGCGACGACGCGCTTGTTTTTGAGACCTTCCGGAACGTCGCCTTCGACGACGCGCCGCGCCAATCCTTCGACGATGGCAGTCTTACCGACGCCGGGCTCGCCGATGAGGACAGGATTGTTCTTGGTCCTGCGCGAGAGCACCTGAATCACGCGCCGGATCTCTTCGTCGCGTCCGATGACGGGATCGAGCTTGCCGCGCCGCGCGAGCTGCGTGAGGTCGCGCGCGTAACGCTCGAGAGCCTGGTATTTGTCTTCCGGATTCTGATCGGTGACGCGTTGGGTTCCGCGAACGGACTGCAGCGCTTTGAGCAGCGCATCGGGCACGGCGCCGTGCCGCCCGAGGAT
>DATAMS010000596.1:0-8206 GCA_036260495.1 Thermoanaerobaculia bacterium | reverse complement strand
ATTGGCTCGGGTTTCTCGCCAGTTGCATGTTCCCAACATCTTTCTCAATGCAGCAGGTCGCCCACCTTGGACACCACACCCGCAATCGCACCGACTCCGATCTCTACGATTACTACCTGCCCGGCCAGTCGCGTTTCGTTCGCAATGCCTGGCTCTATTGCGGTAATCTCCTCGGCCTCTACTGGTTCTGCATCCCGCTTTCGAATCTGATTTATCTTCTCGGGGCGCCAATTTATCGCTCGCGTTTCTTTGTGGAGCGAGTGGCGCCCGGGATGGGGTTCGGACCGCATGTTCAGGATATTGCGCGATTGTCGCCGCTGCGGATCTGGCTGGAGATGCTCTGCGCATTCGCTTACCAAGCCGCGATTTACATTGGCCTGGGGCTGGATTGGAAAGGCTGGCTTCTCGCGCATTGGGTCTTCGCGCTCCACTGGTCGGCCTTGCAATATGTCGATCACGCCTGGAGCGCGCGCGATGTCGCGCATGGCGCCTGGGATTTGAGAGTCATTGCGCCGGTGCGATGGCTGACGCTCAACTATCAATTTCACCGCGCCCATCATTCGAATCCCGCGGCGCCGTGGACCGAATTACCGGCGCTTGCCTCACATGACGACCGTGAACCAACATTTCTCCAGATCTACTGGAGCCTGTGGCGACACGGTGTGCAGCCGGCGCCTCCGATGGGCGCGCCTGCGCAGCGATCACTGTTTGCGGCGGCCGAGCAGGAAGCCTAAGAGAAGGCCCAGGACTAATCCCGCGCCTCCGGCGACGGCGGAGTACTTCACCACCGCGCGTTTTGCCTCGGTGAGAATCGGGTTATCGAGGAAGTTCGTCCCGAAATGGATCGTGCGCAGACGCCATTTGCCGTCGGCTTCTTTGACCACGGTCGCCGTCCATCGCGTCGGCATGTCGTACTGGCGTCCGTCAGCGAGCGTGTAGCGTTCGACGCCGGAGCCGCGCACGACGCCCCAGGTTTTGTCCGGCGACAGCTCGGTGAGCGCGTCGGCGGTGAACGTCATGTCCAGCTTCTTGAGAAAGCCGCCCGGCCCGAACCAATGCTTGAAGTAGGCGGATACCTGATCGTGCCCCGACATCACTTCCTGCGTGATCGTCGTGGCGCGAATGTCTTTGCTCAACACCGGCAACATTGCATCGTAATTACCGCTGTTGATCGCGGTCTGCACGGTGCTTAGGATGCCCCGCAGCTCCTGATGAATCTCGTGATCCGATTCCTCCGCGGCATAAAGCGGAAGCGTCAGAAACAAACAGGCGATGAGCAGCGACTTAGTCATTCAATCACCTCATAAACGCGGCGCAGGTACCAGACGATCGCCAGCGCGGCCGCCACGTCCAGCAAATGATGTTGATGGACGAAAAGAGTTGAGGCGACGACCACGGCGAGCCACAAAAGTAATCCAAAACGGACCGGAGCGCGAGCGAAGTCCGCACAAGCCATTGTGATGGCAGTCGTGTAGATCACGTGCAACGAGGGGACGAGATTGAAGGGATGGTCGATGCCAAAGATGCCGGCAAAGAGACCTCGGTAGGGAGCGCTGGCCGGTAGTACGCGCACAAATCCAAGCTCCGCCGGCAGAATCAGAAAAAAGCCTGCGCTGATCAGCGTGCCGGCGATGAGCTGCTTCCCGAGTGCTGGCATTCGCGCGGTAGGGATGAAGCTGAGCGGCATGAGGAACAGCACGTACATCGACAAATAGGCCCAAATAAACTGCGGCACGAACGGAATCGCAAGTTCGGCAGGCAAGTAGAGGTGCAGGCGCAAGGAACGCAGCGACGTGATCCAGTTCATCGTCGGATAAACGCCAAAGAACGCGACGCCGATCCAGAACGACCAGAACGAGAACATCCGCAAGCGCTCCCAGCGCGGCACGATCGGAGTCGAAAGCGCATCCTCGGACATGGGAGATTCAACTATAGCGGAGGGTGATCGTCGGGCTGGCCGCATCAAGATAGCGTGTGGCCATTCCCAATTTGGGAACGATCCTACCCACTTTAGGAACGAGAATCGCGGGATGCGTTCCCTGGTGTCCCCGGCAGGGATCGAACCTGCGACCCACAGCTTAGAAGGCTGTTGCTCTGTCCGACTGAGCTACGAGGACGTTAGCGGGAAGAGAAATTGGTCGGGGCGATAGGATTCGAACCTACGACCCCCTGGTCCCAAACCAGGTGCGCTACCAGACTGCGCTACACCCCGACGCGAACCTCACACAACAGCGGCTGCGACGGAGGCGATTCCTCCCCCGTCCAGATCACGTCAGACTGCCTGGGCGCGGTCGATGCGTCTCGGCGGTAAAGCGGCTTCCCACTGCCTCGCCGTGGGCAGATCGAGCGCGAACTCGAAGACGTGATTGTGGGCGCGGATGCGCAGCACTTTTCCCGGCATCGTGTGGCCGGTGGCCGTCTCGTCGTCGTATTCGACCTCTTCGATGAGCGCCAATTCGATCGACGCCTGAAGATCGGAGTTCTCGTAGTAGATGGCGTCGTTTTTCAGCGCCAGGGCCACGGGAATCATCTCCATCCCTTCCATCAGATTGGCGCGCGTGCAGACGCTCGCCGAGGAGCGATGTCTGGCCAGGATTTCATCGATGCGATCTTTGCTGCGCATGCGCAGGTAGACCCAAAGCAGGACTGCGAGAACGACGACGCCGCCGATGGTGATGATTTCGAGCGAGGGCATTCTGATCCTCCTGTCACGGCTGTGTGACGGAAAAAAGCGTACGCCTTTTTCGCGCGAACGTCACGCGTTGATGCCGGATTTGATGGCCTGACACATAATGGCTCCCACGGCATCGTCCACGTTCGAGAGGTAAATAATGTTGCGTTTCTCCCTTGTAGCGGCCATTAGTGTGTTTTTATTTGCACCAAACGCAGCATCGGCCCAATCGGCCAGTGCCTCCATCCAGGTCAACGTCACGCAGCCACAGCCCGTGGCCGCCGGAGCCAACTTCGACTACGTGATCAACGTGAGCAACGAAGGTCCCGACGAAGCCCTAAACACGACGCTGACGTTCCCGTTGCCATCCGGCGTCTTCTTTCAGTCCGTAGCCGCGGCAGCCGGCTGGTCGTGCACGAATCCGTCCGTGGGCTCATCGGGAACGGTGACTTGCACGGCTCTGACGCTTGCTCCGGGCACCGCCGCATTCACGATCACTGCTTCGACTCCACCGGCCGCCCAGACCGGCACGTACAGCTCGACAGCGACGATCACGAGCACGACACCGGATCCGAGTGACAACGACAACTCGGCGGAGGTCGATGTCACCATCTCCACGCAATCCGACTACGGCATCGCACTCACCGCGTCGCCCGATCCGGTGAATGCGGGGACCAATCTGACGTGGACGATGACAGTCACGAACAACGGTCCGAGTACGGGAATGACGGCTTCCGTCAGCCTGCCGCTGCCTGCCGGAACGACCTTCGTCTCCCTCGGCGCACCAGCCGGATGGTCTTGCAGCTCGCCAGCTTTTGGTACCAACGGAGCAGTGACCTGCTCGCTGACGGCGTCGATGAATCCTTCGACGCAGGCAGTCTTCACGGTCGTCTCGAAAGTGGATTCATCGACACCATCGGGCACGACGCTCTCGGCAACCGCGACGGTCTCCTCGCCGGACGATATGTTCCCGATCAACGACTCCGCGACGGCAGGCGTGCAAACAACCACGCTCTCCGATCTAGCGGTGACGAAGATCGTGGTACCGGCGACCAACTTTCCGGGAAGCGCCTTGCAGTACACGATCATTGTCTCCAACAGCGGACCGAGCGACGCGGCAGCAGTCACGATGACCGACGTTCTTCCCCCTGCGCTTCGCTTCACATCAATCGTTTCTCCTGGTGGATGGTCGTGCACGACGCCGGCGCCGGGCGCGAATGGAGCGGTCACTTGTTCGATCGCGTCGATGGCCGCCGGCAGCAACGCCACCTTCACGCTCAATGTCACCATCGATCCGGCGACCCCAGCGGGAGCCACAATCAGCAACACCGCGCAAACCGGCAGCTCCACGCCTGACGCGAACAGCGCGAACAACTCCGCGACCGCGCAGGTCGTCGTTGCGGCTCCAGCCAACGTCACCGCTTCGAAGTCCGTCAACGGAGCGATTCACGGGGAAGGCTCGCAGGTCACTTACACGATCGTTCTCACGAACACCGGCTCGGTTGCGCAGGGCGACAATCCTGGCAACGAGCTCACCGACGTGCTGCCATCCTCACTCACGCTCATCAGCGCCACCGCCACGAGCGGCACGGCTGTGGCGAGTGTCGGTGCGAACACGGTGACGTGGAACGGATCGATCGCCGGCGGCGGCACGGTTACGATCACGATTCAAGCG
This sequence comes from Thermoanaerobaculia bacterium, assembly GCA_036260495.1. Lineage (GTDB taxonomy): Bacteria > Acidobacteriota > Thermoanaerobaculia > Gp7-AA8 > Gp7-AA8 > JADGNZ01. The sequence goes on along the minus strand of DATAMS010000596.1, from coordinate 3,860 downwards.
TTCGTCAAATCCGGAACGATGGGATCGACGATCTCGAACCAGGCCACCGTTTCGTACGACTCCGACGCCAACGGAACGAACGACGCTTCACGAGTATCCGATGATCCATCGACCATCGCACCGAATGACCCGACGTCATTCCAGGTCGTCGGCAGCGTTCCCGCTCTTTCGCAGATGATGCTATTGCTTCTCGCTGCCGCGCTGGCAGTCGTGTCGCTGATCGTGAGGAAGTAGAATCTATTGATGCCCGACGCGCGCCGGAAGACCCGTAACGAGCACTCCTCGGGCGGCGCCGTGATCGACCTGCGCGACGGCCAGCCGTTCGTGGCCATGATCGCCACGCGCGGTCGGTCGCGATGGGGCTTGCCGAAGGGTGCTGTCTCCCAGGGCGAGACGTCGGAACAGGCGGCCTTGCGTGAGGTGAAAGAAGAGACCGGGCTTGATGCCGAGGTCATTGGACTGCTCGACACGATCGAGTACTTCTTTCGAGCCGGCGACACGCTCATCAAGAAGAGCGTCGACTTTTACCTCATGCATCACCTCGGCGGTACGCTCGCGCCGCAGCTCAGCGAGGTCGACGACGTGGAGTGGGTGCCGCTTTCCGAGGGGATTGAGCGCGCGAGCTTCGATTCGGAGAGGAAGCTGCTTTCTTCTGCGTTGGAGCAGATCGAGCTGGTCGTGAAGCGGGCGCGCGCGTCGCCGGCTTCGTAACGTTCTTTTTAGACCCGCCTTTTTCCTCTTCGAGTTTGTCGGCAAGAGTCGGCGCTTTGCCGCTTGCCGTGCGGTTGCTTTGCCATGTTCGTTTCGAAGCACCGATCTCCTCGACGGTGAGGTCAGAAACGACGGAGCGCGGCGCGACTTCGGTGACATCGACATCCGCGTTCGCGAATTCATCGCGGTGTTTCAGGAGCAGCCATTCGTTGCCTTTGCCATCGCCGCGTCCATGAATCTTCACCAGCGCCCACTCGCCAAACATCTTCTTGCCGAACATTCGAAACGTCAGCTTGCCGGACTTGAGCGCTCTCACAGGATCGTCGCCGGGCTCGATGAACTCCCACGTGCCGTTGTCCCAAATGATTACGTTGCCGCCGCCATACTGACCGGCAGGGATCACGCCTTCGAACGACGCGTAGTCGTACGGATGGTCCTCCGTCATCATCGCCAGCCGCTTCGTGGCCGGATCGTACGAAGGCCCTTTCGGCACCGCCCACGATTTGAGGACGCCTTCCATCTCCAGGCGGAAGTCGTAGTGCAGACGCGAGGCGTGATGCTTCTGAATGACGAAGATCGGCAGCTTCGTCCCTTTCGGTTTGCCGCCGGAAGGCTCCGCCGTGACGCCGAAGTCGCGCATGGCGCGGTATTTCTTGAGAAGGTGATCGGGCATGGGTTCTGGGTGTCTGGGTTGCTGGGTGTCTGGGTTGCTGGGTTACCGGGTTGCTGTCTTTTGTGAGTTGCTTTGTTGCCAACCTTACCAACGCTCGGCAAGCTGAGAGCTGAGCAACCCAGCAACCGAGCAACTGCCTCACGCCCTCCGCTTTTTCGCCGCCGGGCGCGACTTGCTTCTCGAGGCTGGCTTCGACGGAGCGCGGCGTGCCGCGGCCCTGGCACCGCCGCCACCTTTGCCGAGACTGCGGCGTAGCGCGTCCATGAGGTCGATGACTTCGCCGCCTTTCTCCTCTTCCTTTTCCTCCGGCTCGATCGTCTTGCCCTGCGACTTCGCTTTGATGCGTTGCAGGAGCCGCGCGCGGTACTCATCCTTGAACTGCAGGGGATCGAACTTCTTCTCCGTCAGCTCGTTGATGAGCATCTCGGCCAGTGCTACTTCCTTTTCTTTGACCGGACCTTCCTCGAGGTCGATGGCGCCAAAGTCGCGCACCTCGTCGGCGTAGTACATCGTGTGGAGCACGAGCCCTTTCTCGTAAGGACGCATGACGACGAGATGCTCTTTGCCCGCGGCCACCCAGCGAGCGACGGCCACCTTGTCCTGCTTCTTCATCGCCTGCGAAAGCAGCCGGTACGTCTTGCCTCCGCCCGGCGACGGTCCGAGAAAGTACGCCTTCTCGAACATGAGCGGATCGATCTCGTGCAGATCGACGAACTCGGTGATCTCGAGCGCGCGGTTGTCGTCGGTCTCCAGCGTCTCGATCTCCTCGTCGGTGAAGGTCACGTACTTGCTCTTTGAGATCGCGTACGCACGGATCAACTCATCCGAGTCGACGATCTTCTCGTGATGGGGGCACCACCACTTGCGATTCACGCGTGTGCCGCAACTTTCGTGCAGCAGGTTGAAGTGAATGTCTTCCGACTTCGTTGCCGTGTAAAAGCGAACGGGAATCGAGACCAGGCCGAAGGAAATCGTCGCGTTGCGCAACGGTCTGAGTGCCATGTGTTCCTCCGCAAATCGATGTTGCATCCAGCGTTCCAGTGAGATGCGCGTGGAAGTCACTGAAACGGCGTAACTTGAACGGCTGGCTGGCCCATCCGCAGCGGCTTCGATCTTGCAACGGCAGGCCGCGGTTAGAGATGGACTCACCCATCCGCAGCACGTTGTGGAGCGCCTACGCGGTGCTCGTTCTAATCATCGTGGCCGGTCTGGCGCTCACGGTGGGGATACTCCATCTTTCCAATCAGCAGGAATACCGCATCGTCGAAGGATCGGGACCGTTGCTCGATAAGGTCAGTGCGATGAATGACGACACGCTGGCGATCATGAGCGCGGCGCGCGGATTCGCTCTGACCAAGCGGACGCAGTTTCAACAACAGTACGACGAGGCCGTGCGCGATTTCAGCAAGTCGTCCACGAGCGCAACGAATCTGGCAACCGATCCGCGCGATGCACAGCGCGTCAGCAAGATGCGGAAGCTGTTCGATGGGATCAAGCAGTACACCGATCAGGAGATGATCGCTGCCCGCGAAGACCGCGACGGGAACGCGAACGAGTACATGGTTGAGGCAGCCAAAGAGCACAGCGCCGCGCCCGACTATGCCGGCACGATGGCGGACGAACATGCCCGCCGGGAGCGCACCGATTTTCAGCGCATCACCGGCATGCGCTCCAGCCTGACGTTGCTGATGGTCATCGTCAGCCTGGTGGTCATCGCCATCGCCGCGCTTCTGATCTGGAAAATCCAACAGTCGCTCATGGCATCGGTGCAGCGGCAGGTGCAGCGCACCGAGACGATGATCGCCGGGATGTCGGACGGCGTCATGCTCGTGGATGCCGAGGGGAAGACGGCGTTTCTGAATCCCGCGGCGCAGAAGCTGTTGAATCGATCCGAAGTCGGCGTTCCGATTTTCAAGCACGCCGAAACATACGGTCTTGTAAACGATGAGGGCGCGCCGATCGACGCGAAAGAACTACCGGCCGCGCGCGCACTTTCGACCGGGCGCGCGGTGCGCGACGCCACGATGCGCATCGCCAGTGGTGATCGCCAGATCGCCATTTCAATGAGCGCGACGCCGCTGCATGAGGATGGTCACATCTCCGGCGTCATCGTCACGTTCCGCGACATCACGGAACGTCTCCGGCTCGAAGAAGAGCTGCAGCTTCAGGCCGAGCGCGCACAGATCCTTGCCGACGCCGGCGCATTTTTCGCCAGCAACATCGATCCCGTCTGGGTCAATCAAGCGATCGCCGAGCGCGTTGCCGAGGTCCTCGGCGATTGGGCCGCGGTCATCCTCAAATCGGGCGACACGAACGAGCTGCGCGTCGCCTCGATTTATCACCGCGAGATGGCCTCGCTGGGTCTGGCGTGGTCGTACATCTACCGCCAGCCGCTCATCGTCGGCGAAGGCATCATCGGTCAGGTCGTGAGCACCGGTTATCCCTCGCTCACCCAAAACCTCGGCACGTCCAGCGC
>DATAMS010000593.1:0-5337 GCA_036260495.1 Thermoanaerobaculia bacterium | reverse complement strand
ACGAACATTCCGCTCGATGCAAGGCGCGTCGTCAGTTTCGGTTTCGACCTGACACCTCGGCCGTAGTTTTCGTGACTTGGCGCACGTCCGCCCGCCCTCCACCCGCCCAGAATGAACCCCCATGAAAGCCCTGCTCCTCGCTGTCACGCTCGCGAATCCCATTCTCTTCGTGACCCAGGTTCCGGTTCCTGGCGACTTCACCACCGTCGCGTCGACGTTTGGGAATCATCTCGGCTCGGCGGCCGAGGCGCCGCGTGGGGGAGATCTTTGGATTCGGTATCCCGATGGGACGATGAAGAACCTTACGCGTGGGGCGGGGTTTGGGAATGGCGGGATGCAGGGTGCGGGGGCGATTGCGGTGCGGGAGCCATCGGTGCATTGGAGCGGGACGAAGGCTTTGTTCAGCATGGTCGTTGGGGCGCCTTCGCAGCAATATTTGTGGGAGAGCTACTACTGGCAGATTTACGAGATCAGTGGGCTTGGCGAGAACGAGACGCCGGTCATTCGCAAGATCAAGGATCAGCCTCCGGCCAACAACAACGTCAGTCCGTTTTACGGCACTGACGACCGCATCCTCTTCACGTCCGATCTCCCGCGTAGCGGCGAGCGGCATCACTATCCGCAGCTCGATGAATACGAAGAGGCGCCCTCGGTCACGGGACTATGGAGCCTCGATCCGGACGCCGGCGATCTGCGGATGCTCAATCACACGCCGTCGGGGCTTTTCACGCCATCGATCGACAGCTTCGGGCGAGTGATCTTTACGCGATGGGATCACCTGCAGCGCGATCAGCAGGCTGACACCGACGCGACGCAAGGTGGCTCTTATGGGACGTTTGATTACGCCGACGAATCGGCGGGCGCGGCGCGACTCGATCAGCGCGTCGAGGTTTTTCCGGAGCCGCGTGGCAGCCGCACCGATCTTCTCGCCGGCACCAACCTGCAGGGGAACAGCATCAATCATTTCTTTCCGTGGGAGATCAATGAGGATGGGACATCCGAGGAGACGGTGAATCATGTGGGGAGGCACGAGCTGTTTGCGTACTTCGACCGGAGCATGAACGACGCCGGACTTTCGGAGTTCAACAGCGGGGGCCGGAACGTCGCGGAGAACCTCTTTCAATTGCACGAGGACCCGGCGCAGCCGGGCGTCTACTACGGCATCGATGCGCCGGAGTTCCAGACCCACGCCTCGGGGCAGATCATTCGCTTCGCCGCGGAGCCGTCGCGAACGGCGGACAACATCGCCATCACCTACATCACGCCTCGCTCGACGCGCGACGTCGCGCCATCCACGCCGCCGGCTGACGCGTCGGGGCACTATCGCGATCCATTGCCGCTCGCGGACGGGACGCTGCTCGCGGTACACACGAGCGAGATGCGCGGCGACGACAACGACGGCTCGCGCGCGGCGCCGAAGTCGCGTTATGCATTTCGCATCAAGACGATGGTCGCGCAGGGCGGCGTCTCCGTACCGGGAGCGACGCTGACGCAGGGCATCCAGGGAAGCGTTTCGTACTTCGATCCCGACGTGCTGGTGACCTGGTCGGGCGAGATGTGGGAGCTGAATCCGGTGGAGGTGCGTGCGCGGCTGCGTCCGGCGCGGCGGACGACGCTGCTCGAAGAGCCGGAGGCAAAGATCTTCCGCGAGGAGAACGTCGATCCGGCCGAGTTTCGCGCGAGCCTGAAGTCGCGCAATCTCGCGCTCATCGTCAGCCGCAATGTGACGGCGCGCGATGGAGCGGACAAGCAGCAGCCGTACAACCTTCACGTGACCGGCTCGACGACGCAGAAGGTGAGCGGGAGCAGCAAGTTGTTCGACATAGCCCACCTCCAACTCTTCCAGGCCGACCTGCTCCGCGGCCTCGGCGGCACCACCTCGCCGCGCGAAGGACGCCGCGTGCTCGCGCGCGTGATGCACGACTCCGCGGTGAAAAACGCGCCCACTTCGGGTCCGGCCGGCAGCGTTGCGATTGCCGCCGACGGATCGATCGCCGCGTTCGTCCCCGCGCATCGCGCCATGAGCTGGCAACTGACCGACGCCGCGGGAACCCCGGTCGTCCGCGAGCGCTATTGGCTGACCTTCCAGCCCGGCGAAGTGCGCGTCTGCAGCGCCTGCCACGCCGTCAACTCCCACGATCAACTCGGCGCGCAAGCTCCGACGAATTCCCCCGAGGCGTTGCGAGCTCTGCTGCGAACGTGGAAGGCATCGCAGACGACGACAAGGCGCCGGTCGGCGGGGAAGTGATGCTTGGGAGCTGACGGCGTCACGCCCCGGTGATTCCGGAAGAGCAACCCTCGTCAGATTACAATTCGGAGAGAAGCACCCGATGATCCGGCTTATGCGCACAACCTTTAGCGCAATGCTGTTGGTACTCGTGACCTTGCCGCTTACGGCAGCGACGCGCACCTGGACTGGCGCTGTGAGCGACCGCTGGAGCGACCCCGCGAATTGGGGCGGGACCGTGCCCGTTGCAGGCGACGATCTCGTTTTTCCATCTCTGAGCACGGGTGGCGGCGTCAGTACGAACGATCTCGCCTCCGGAACGATGTTCCACTCGATCACGGTCAGTGGCCCGGGCTACCGAATTGGCGGAAACGGAATCATCCTCGGCGCAGGTGGGCTCGTCCTCCACAACGTTTTCCTCGTTTCGCTGATCCACGCCGATTTGAAGTTCTCCAGCATCACGCTTGGAGAGTCACAGACCTGGAGCGGGCCCGGCGGTGAATTCACCCATCTCGGATCCATGAACATCAACGGCAAGACGTTGACGATCACGGATTTCGTACGCCCGGAATTCGACTCGATCAGCGGGACGGGTACGATCATCGAGAATAATCCGAATGGTTTCGTGAGCACCGCGAGCTCGACGTATCTCGGTACGGTTACGGTCGATTCCGGCTTGTTCCAGATCGGTGGGACGGCGGGCGACATCCAGGTCACCGGTCATGGTTTCGGCGGCGACGACCAGACAAATCCGTCGAACGCGACCCTCGGACTCGCCGGCGCAACCGTCGCCGATGTGTCGGTGAACGGCAGCGGTGCCCTCAGTCTTCACGCGTCGTCTGGAACATCGTATGCGCGCAATCTTGTCTTCGCGCCTGCGGCCGGAGATCCCGCGTGGTTCGTCGTCGCGGACGGTCCGCTTCCGGTGGCCTGCAATGTCGCCAGCAACGTGGCACTCGGCAATGCGCTGCTCGTCGTCCGGCCTGGCCACTCCGCGTTCACGCTCATCCACAGTCAGGGTAGCGATCCTGTCGCCGGTACGTTCCTCGGCTTGCCGGAAGGAGCCATCCTCGGTAACGGGACTTGGGATCGCATCTCCTACATCGGCGGTTCCGGGAATGACGTGACTCTCACACCGGTGAGCACGCCCGTCACCGGCACCACGACGACGATTACGTCATCCGCCAATCCATCTCCACCGGGACAGGTGGTCACGTTCACTGCAGCCGTCACTTCGTCCTCGGGTACGCCGGCTGGCGAGGTTCGCTTCTACGACGGAGGCCTCCTGCTCGGCTCGTCCGCGCTGAGCGCTTCGGGCCATGCCGCATTAGCCACCTCGTTCGCAGCGGGGTCGCACCTGGTCACGGCCGCATATCTCGGCGCAGACTCTGTGGCGACCAGTCAGGCAAACGTCCGGCAGGCCGCCTGCGATCCGCCGATCCTGACGCAACAGCCGGCATCACAGACGATCATTTCCGGGCAGGGCGTGACGCTCACGGTTCAGACCAGTGCCACACCTCCGTTCTCGTTGCAGTGGTACCAGGGATTGTCGGGCGACACTTCGACGCCGGTCTTCGGCGCGATCTCGCAGTCGTTCACGCCGCGCGCGCAGACGAGGAGCACGTCGTTCTGGGTGCAGCTCACCAGTGTTTGTGGCAACGCGCAAAGCGCCACAGCGACGATTACCGTTCAGGCGAGACGACGGACCGCCAGCCACTGATCACCGCGGTTCGTGCCGTGCGGCTGCAAAGGCTTATCCGCAGATGGCGCAGATGAGACGCAGATGATCGGTTCGCCAATCTGCGTTGATCTGCGTCATCTGCGGATCAGCCGTTTTGCCTTCGCGGTCTGGGATGACCGGCTCGATATCGGAGACTCTCCCCTCGGTATTCAAGTCCGGCTCATTCGAGATCGAAGATTTCTCGTTCGATATCCACGCAGCTTCAATATCGAAGGGAGAGTCTTCGAAAGCAAGCGGAACGTTTTCAATACGAATTGGAGCTTTCTCAATAGCGAGACGAAAACCTTCGATATCGAGGGGAGGGTCCTGGATATCGAGGGGACTCTCTTCAATCGCGACGCTGCCGGCTTCAATATCGTGGCAGGCGTCGTCACTCGCAAGGGGAGCCGGGAGGATCGTCAATGCATGCTTAACGTTGCAAAAGGCTGTAAATGGACGTTGTCAAGAAATAGGACTTGTCTGCGGCCAGGCTCGGACTTACCTTAGGCGGCCAGGCAGAGGCGACCCTTGAGCCAAGGGGTCCGGATCCCGAGCCAGAGGCGGCGGTGGTACATGGCCGTTACTCGAATGAGGTACCGAGTCCGTCAAGCTCGAGCCATGGCGCGACGGATCCGGCTGCAAGTGGAGTGGAGCGGTAGCTCCTCCAGCCTCATAACAGGATAAGAACCTCTGCGGCCGCGCACCTCGGAGGGGAGGCGAGCGAACGGTTTGCGACGTTTCGCTCATGACGTTCCAACCCGGAACGGCGTTCGAGCTGCGCACTCAGCTCGAATGCCGTCCCACGACCATTTGCTCTTCGGAGCAAAGAAAGGAGTTTCGTCATGTCTGGTAAGAGTGCAGTCAATCAAACAAGTGCGGCCGCGGCGGCGGGCGATCAGTTCGCAACGCCGGAAGCGATCGTGGAGACGCTCCGCGCATTGCGCGAGCAGATCCCCGAATACGTGCAGCTGGCGCCCGCGGACGCAAAGTCCATCCAGCCCGTTGCCAACGTCCACCCGGACTTCGCGCAGGCCGCCATCAACGCGATCGGTGCGTCGCCGTTGGTTCAGGCCGTCGCCGGCAGAACGCCGGAAGCATTGCAGCAGGAGGTCGAAACTGCCGCACGATGGTCGAAGGTGGAGGACGAGCTGCTGGCGATGCTCAAGGGCGTCTCCTCCGCGAACCTGATGCGGCGTAACCGCCTCGGCGAAGCGGCTCTGACGGTCTATGCGGTCAGCAAGAAGCTGGTGCGCGCACCGGAGCATGCCGCTCTTCTGCCGCACCTTTCGTTGATGCGGAAGGCGAACCGCTTCGGGCGAAACCGTCAGGCATCGGCTCCGCCGCCTGTTCCAACGCCCAGAGTCTGACGCAGTGATGTAAGCAAGCCGGG
>DATAMS010000563.1:0-3075 GCA_036260495.1 Thermoanaerobaculia bacterium | reverse complement strand
GCGCTGGATGACGGCCGACGACATCGCACTGTTGTATTCCGCCAAGGACGCGAAGTACCTGCGCGGCAAGGGCGAGAGCGCCTTCCCGTACGGATACGACTCCATCGACAACTTCCGCGACCGCTTCGCGGGCGAGCACGCATATCTGGGCTCGATGTACGGATTCGAGGGGTTCGAGAACGAGAACAATGTGGTGCGCTCGATTCGTGTGATCGAGCGGCAGTATCGGAAGCTCGACCGCTTCGCGCATTTCGTATATCCGAAGACCGGCGAATCTCGCCCGGTGCCCGAGGCGTGGGACGAAGATCGCGTGAAGTTCGTCGCGAAGACGTTCGGTCTCCAGATCATCCAGAAGTTGGCGCGGCGCATTCGCTGGACCGTATCGGCCGACAACGTCGTGCTGCACGACGACTGGAGCCCATACAAGCACTTTACGATCATCCCGTACTTCCCATACTTCCGTCGCGGCAAGACCATCGGACTGGTCGAGAACTTGATCGACCCGCAGGAACTGCTGAACAAGAGCGAGAGCCAGAACCTGCACATCATCAACACGAGCGCCAACTCGGGATGGAAAGTGAAGAGCGGATCGCTCACCAACATGTCCATCGAGGAGTTGGAAGAGCGCGGCGCGGAAACGGGCCTCGTGATGGAGATCAGCGGCGATCCCGACAAGGACGCCATCAAGATCACGCCGAACTCCGTGCCGACAGGCCACGACCGGCTGGCGTACAAGGCCGAGGAGCACATCAAGGGAATTTCCGGTGTGCCCGACTCCGCGCAGGGCATGGATCGCGCGGACGTTGCCGCGAAAGCGATCCAGCAGAAGAAGATTTCGTCCAAGACCAACCTGGTGAAGCCGCTCGACTCCCTCGTGCGCACGGATTACCTGATCGGACGCAACGTGTTGGACCTGGTGCAAGAGTTCATGAGCGAAGAACAGGTGCTCACGATTACGAAGGACTCGATTACAGGCGAGACTGAGGACTTCACGATCAATCAGATGTCGCCTACCGGCGAAGTGCTGAATGACCTGACGGTTGGCGAGTTCGGGCTCGTGGTGTCGTCGCAGCCGCAGCGCGAAACGCTGGAAGACAACGAGTTCGACCAATTGGTCGCGATGCGCAAGGACATCGGCATCAAGATTCCGGATCACGTCATCATCAACGCGTCGCGCCTGCGCAACAAGAACGAAGTCATCAAGTCGATGGAAGGCGACAAGAACTCTCCGGAAGGCAAGAAGAAGGCCGAACTCGACGCGCGCATGGCTGAAGCGACGGTTTCGAAGGAAGAAGGCGAAGCCGCTTCGAAGCACGCGGATGCATCGCTGCGCACGGCCAAGGCGAACCTCACGGCTGAGGAGACCAAGACCGAATCCGACGGTGCCGGGGCCGAAACGCCCGGCACGCCGGGGCTCGATGTGGAGGACGCGGCGCGCAAGCATGACCGCGAGGATGAAGTCGCGGCGGCGAAGATTCGCGCCATCGACGAGAAGAGCAATCTGGAACGCGACAAGACGGCCGAAGAGCTTCGTCTGAAGGCTGACGAACAGGCGCAGCGGCTTGCGCAGGAGCGTGTCGCGCGTATGACCCAACCTGAACCGGAGACGCCCAAATGAAACGTGTCTACACATGGAAGCCTGACCTACCCGACCACCGTGACCACGTGTTCGCGGCAACCGCAGGTGCTTTGCCCCCACACGTGGACCTTCGTCCGAAGATGACGCCGGTTTTCGACCAGGGAAACCTGGGCTCATGTACTGGCAACGCCATCGCGGGCGCGCTGGAGTACCTGGAACACAACCGCGTGTCGCGTTTGTTCATTTACTACCAGGAGCGCGTGATCGAGCACACCGTGAAGTCGGACTCGGGCGCGGAGATTCGCGACGGCGTGAAGGCGTGCCACACGGTAGGCTATTGCGGCGAAGCGCTCTGGCCGTACAGGATTTCGAAGTTCGCGGCGAAACCGACGGCAGCGGCATATGCGGACGCGGCCAAGCACAAGATTTCCGAGTACGCGCGGGCGAATTCGATGACATCGTTCAAGACCGCGCTTGCGAATGGCTTCCCGATTGCGTTCGGGTTCTCGGTCTACGATAGCTTCGAGAGCAACGCGATCGCGAAGAACGGCGTCGTGCCGATGCCTGCACACTCCGAGAAGATGCTGGGCGGTCACGCCGTGCTGATGGTGGGCTACGACGATGCGTCGCAGCGCGTGATCGTGAGGAATTCCTGGGGTCCCGGCTGGGGGCAGAAGGGTTACTTCACGATGCCGTACCAGTATGTAGAGGATCGCAACCTGTCGGATGACTTCTGGGTCATTCGTAAGTGAGGTATATCGATCACAACGGCGAAGACGGCACCGTGCAAGTGGGCGAAGCCTGCTCCGGTGTAGGATTCGCCGTTATTACCATCACCTATGCGGATGTGGCCGATCCGTATTTTCTCGCGTGGTTCCTGGCTGAAGTACATTCGAAGTTCGTCTCGCCAATCGGCGTAAAACACTGATCCACGATTAGGAGAACACACATGTCCTACCTCATGCGCAAGTTGATAGGCCCCTACATGCACACGCTGCGCGATGGAGAAGACCTCTCCGGCGCGGATCGTGGCGATGAACTGCCCGAAGGTGACAAGCCGATCACCGACGACGAGAAGAAAGTCGCCGAGGAACTGAAGTTGAAGGAAAAGGCCGACGAAGATGCGAAGGCCGAGAAGGAGAAGGCCGAGAAGGAGAAGAAAGAGGCCAAGGACGAAGATGAAGAAGAGGACGACGACAAGCGCAAGGACACGCGTATCCCGCTGAAACGCCACAAGGAAATTCTCGAAGAAGAACGCCTGAAAACGGCGCAAGCACTCGCGAAGCTTGCGCAGTTCCAGGGTGCGGAAGACATCGGCAAGACGAACGAGGAGTTGAACAAGGCGAGCCAGCGGCTGATCGGCATGGAAGCTGAGCACGCGAAGCTCATCAACGACGGCAACGTGGCTGAAGCCGCCAAGAAGATGAGCGAGATTCGCCTGCTGGAGCGCGACATCAACGACATTCGCACGGACCTGAAAGCGGCAGCGGCAGAGT
>DATAMS010000536.1:0-4500 GCA_036260495.1 Thermoanaerobaculia bacterium | reverse complement strand
CGGGAGCGTGACACTAGGCGGAGCGCTCCAACTGAGTCTTGTCAGTGGCGCACTAACAGCCGGCCAGAGCTTCACGATCATCGATAACGATGGAACGGATGCAGTCAATGGCACCTTCACCGGCTTGCCGGAAGGGGCGACGTTGGTATTAGGCTCCTCGCATCTGGTTATTAGCTACAAGGGTGGCGATGGCAACGACGTGACCTTGACGACAGTAAGTGCGCTCAAAGCGTGGACCGGCGCGGTAAGCGGTAACTGGTCGAACCCGCAGAACTGGTCGCCGCAGACGGTTCCAGCAGCGGGCGAGACGCTGGTGTTTCCTGCGGGCCTGACGAACAACACGGTCACGAACGATATGGCCGGCGTAGTCGTAGGGCCGGTGACGTTCAATGGAACATACACGCTTAACGGCAATGAGCTGACGCTGATGGGCGATTTGGCGACGGACGATCACGTTAACGAGACGTTTGTTTGCAACGCACCGTTGAGACTTGGAGCGTCAGTCTATCTCGGTGAGCAAGGTGCAAGCACGTACAACGGCGCGATCGATGTGAATGGGAAGACGCTGACGATTCAAACACGCAACACGACCATTGGCTCTCTGAATGGCAGCGGAACGGTCGTCGTCTATGGGGAAGGGATCAAAATCACCGGTAACGGCTCATTCAGTGGTGCAATCAACCCATCAGGCAGTGCTCCAGTCGAAGTTCTTGGCTCGATGCCGGGGGCGAACATAACGATACCCTCAGGCATCTCAGCAATGGTGGGGACCGGTACGACCGGCACTGTGACGTCAAACGGAGGAAAGGTAACACCGGGGATTCACCATGTCATCTTGAACGACTATTTCTACCTGACCGAGTCGACTGGAGTGCTGCATACAAAGTCGCTCTCTCTGGATAGCTCGTCGGCATTTGTGGAGGAGCTTGCGCCGGGTGGAGTATCAGACGGCGTTCAAGTCACCGGGAGCGTGACACTAGGCGGAGCGCTCCAACTGAGTCTTGTCAGTGGCGCACTAACAGCCGGCCAGAGCTTCACGATCATCGATAACGATGGAACGGATGCAGTCAATGGCACCTTCACCGGTCTACCGGAAGGGACGACGCTCGCTGTCTCCGGTCAACTGGTTCGGATTAGCTACCGCGGCGGCGACGGTAACGATGTCACGATTGCCGTACTGGCTGACACGAGTGGCGCCCTCACGCAGAACCTGAGTGCGACCAGAGTTGGCGAGCCGTGGACGTTGACCGAAACCGTGAGCTCCGCATTCGGAGTTCCCACCGGCTCGGTTTCATTCGCTGCCGGCGGCGTGAGCCTTGGCTCGGCGCCCCTCGTGAGTGGAGTCGCATCGCTTACCGTCCCTCTGTCGACTCCGGGCTCGCATACCGTCATTGCAACCTTCCTCGGCACTGGCGTTTTCGCGGACAGCGTTTCGGCGGGCATTACCCACACCATCTCGCGCGGACAGACCAGCGCCCTGTTGGTCTCGGATCTTCCAAACGCGCGCTACGGGCAGACTATCCACTTCAAGGTTACGCTCGGCATTCAGTCACCGGCGGCAGGGCAATTGTCTGGAAGCGTGACGATTCTCGCAGGAGGCACCGTTCTCGGTACCGTTCCGGTGATTGGCGGTGCAGCAACCTTCGAGACCGACTCTCTCCATCCTTCTCTCTATACGATCACTGCAACCTACAACGGAGATGCGAACTTTGACGGAAGCGATGCGCCTGCAATACAGCAGGGCGTCGTGAAAGCGCAGACGTTAGTCGATGCGCGGTCGCGATCGGCGGTCTTGGTCGGTCAGTCGCCGGTCATTACCGTGTTCGTGAATGTCACGCCGGGATCTGCGATCGTTCCTACGGGGATGGTCTCGATCAGCGAGGGTGAAACCACCCTCGCGACCGAGGTACTCAGCGGAGGAGGAGCGAACCTCAACCTGAATCCGCTTCCGGCCGGCGATCACATACTCGTGGTGAACTACAGCGGTGACGCTGATTTCGAAGCGAGCAGCGCGGTGGTCTTTCAAAGAGTGGGCACGCCAGCGTTATCCATCCACGGAACGCGCGTCGTCGAAGGTAACCGAGGAGTTACCGACGTTTCGTTGGTAGTCAGTCTTTCAACGGCTGTGGCAGAAACGGTTCGCGTCTCCTTTTCCACGTTGCCGGGGACTGCGACGGCGGGTGAGGATTACGAGACTGCGAGCGGCGTCATCGATTTTGCGCCGGGCGAACTGACGCACACAATCGAGCTACATATTCTCGGTGACACAGTTCCTGAGGCGGACGAATCCTTTACGCTTCTTTTCTCCAATGCTATAAACGCGACGATCGATACTCCATCAGTGGTAATCGTCATCGCCAACGACGATCCGATTCCTCCCCGACGGCGGCCGTCGAGCCACTAACGCAGTTGAATAGTACCGACGCGTCTGTCAGGAACGCCGCCTTCGGGCGGCGTTTTTTTTGTGGATTCGGCGCAATCTTTGCTCCGTGCAAGTCGGAGAAACACATCATGAAAAAGCTATTGCCACTCTTGCTTACTGTTGTTCTGGCGTCCTCATGCGCCGTTGACATGTACCACTCGCGCAGGGGCGACCGCGTCTATGTGGAGCCGGAGTTCTACGGCACTGTGACGTTTGTCGATCCCGCTGCCCACCGCATCGACCTCGACTATATCGACGCCGGAAGGCACTACACGAGGAACGTGTATTACGACGAAGGCGCCACGCGCTGGAACGGTGTCCGCTACACCGAGATCCGCAACGGAGATCGCATCACCGTCCGCGGCCGGCAGGACGGAAGACGCTGGCGTGCCGAAGAAGTTCGCCGCCACGAATGATCGAACCGTAGCACTCCCAAACGCCGCTCTCGGGCGGCGTTTCCATTTGTGGTAAACATGCGCACCTTCGGAGGAAGTGCGCATGATTCATCGTCTGCGAGTGTTCCTGGTCGTTCTCTCCTTTGCTTTTCTCGCCAACGCGGCGGCGCCGCCCAAGTCAACAGCTCCTGCGCTTCCGGACGCGTCGATTCTCAAGTCGATGCAGTGGCGCGAGGTGGGGCCGTATCGCGGCGGGCGCGCGGATGCGGTCGCTGGCATCGACGATCAGCCCAACGTTTACTACTTCGGCTCGACCGGTGGCGGCGTTTGGAAGACGACCGACGGCGGGCAGTCGTGGAAGCCGGTGTCGGATGGCTTCTTCGGCGGAACGATCGGGGCGGTGGCGGTGGCGCCGTCGGATCCGAGCGTCGTTTACGCCGGCACGGGTGAAGAAACCATTCGCGGCAATGTCTCGCCGGGTGCGGGAATGTGGAAATCGACCGACGCGGGCAGGACGTGGACGCACATCGGACTCGACGACTCGCAACAGATCGCGCGCATTCGCGTCCATCCAACCAACGCCGATCTCGTTTACGTCGCCGTCCTCGGACACGCCTTCGGACCGAACGATATGCGCGGCGTGTATCGCTCACGCGACGGCGGCAAGAAGTGGGAGCGCATCCTCTTCGTCAATCGCGACTCCGGCGCCGTCGATCTCAACATGGACCCATCGAATCCGCGAATCCTCTACGCGTCAACCTGGCGTTTCCGGCGCGGCGCGTACTTTTTCGACAGCGGCGGCGAGGGCTCGGCGCTCTGGAAATCGACGGACGGCGGCGACACATGGAAAGAGCTGTCGAAGAACAAAGGGATGCCGAAAGGAACCCTCGGCATCATCGGTGTCACCGTCTCGCCTTCGAATCCGCAGAACGTCTACGCGATCGTCGAAGCGAAGGAAGGCGGCGTTTTCCGCTCGCACGACGGCGGCGACACGTGGGCAAAGACGACCGACTCCGCCGATCTTCGCCAGCGTGCCTGGTACTACTCGCGGATCTACGCCGATCCGAAAGATGAAGACGCTGCCTATGTCGTCAACGTTCGTTTTCACAAGACGAAAGACGGCGGACGAACGTGGAGCGCGATCAACACGCCGCACGGCGACAATCATGATCTCTGGGTCGCGCCGAACGATCCGAAGCGAATGATCGAAGCAAACGACGGCGGCGTGAACGTCACCACCGACGGCGGCATCAACTGGACGAAGCAGGACAACCAGCCGACGGCGCAGTTCTACCGCGTTTCCGTCGACACCGATTTCCCCTACCGTCTCCTCGGCCCGCAGCAGGACAACACCGCCGTGCGCATTCGTCATCGCAGCGGTGGCGGCGGTATCGGTCCGCGCGATTGGGAGGAAACCGCCGGCGGCGAGAGCGGCTACATCGTCGCCGATCCGAAGAACCCCGACATCGTTTACGGCGGTTCGTACGGCGGCCTGCTGACGATCTACAACCACAAGACTGGCGAGCAGCGCGACGTCAATCCGTGGCCCGACAATCCGATGGGTTGGGGCGCGGCGGACATCAAACATCGCTTCCAGTGGAACTTCCCGATCTTCTTCTCGCCGAATGATCCGAACAAGATCTACGCGGCGTCGCAGTATTTGATGATGTCGACGAATGCAGG
>DATAMS010000529.1:0-6698 GCA_036260495.1 Thermoanaerobaculia bacterium | reverse complement strand
GATCTCTCCGCCGTCATCGTCGATCTTATTGATCTGGTTGATGCGGCTGAGATAACCCGTTGCCTCCGACGGAATCTTCGGATCCGCCTGGTAGGAACTGCTGGTGTGGAAGGCGCGCCCCGAACCCTTGAAGTCGTTCGTGCCGCGCTTCGTGACCATGTTGAGCTGCACGCCCGCGGTCTGGATTCGCGGATCGGTGCCACCCGTGGTGATCTGCATTTCTTCGAATGAATCGAAGTCGTAGTACGCGGGCGAGGAGCCCGTGGCCGCGAAGTCGGTGATGTTCACACCGTCAACGTTCCATGTCGACTGTCCCTGGCCCGTCCCCTTCGAGACGTAGACCGACTGCTGACCCGACTCGTTACCGCCGACGTTGTTGCGGTCCATCGTGACGCCGGGAGTCTGCTGCAGAATGACCCACGGGTCGCGTGCCGTCGGGATGTTCTGGAGCTCGACCTTCGACACGTCAGCGCCGGTTCCGGTCTTGCGGACGTCGAGCAGAGGCGCGCCGGCGGTGACCGTGATCGATTCCGCCACGGCCGGATTCAGCGTCAGCGTCACGTCGGCGTTGCGGCCGAGGTTGACGTCGATGCCGTTACGCACCGCGTTCCCCAGACCCGCAAGCTCAGCCTTCACGCTGTAACTGCCGGGAGAGAGATTGATGAACCGGAAATTGCCCCCGGCGTCGGTGAATGCAGTCTGCGCCGCGCCGACACCGGTGAGCGTGACAGTAACGCCGGGAAGCGCGCTTCCATCCTTACCTTGCACCTTGCCAAAGATGTTGCCTGACTGCACCTGGGCAAATGCACTGATGGCCAGCAGTGAGATACACAGCGCGGCGGTTATGGCCGCGAGAAACCTGGGAGTGAACTTTCGTTTCATATGATTAGCTCCTTTCGATTCGTGAAAGATTCCCTGGAACCACCTGTCTGCATGCAGTTGGCCGACTGCCAACAATCATGCAAATCACTGTAGAAGCTGGAGTTAGTGCGAAATATTGGAATCCATCAACTGGCCGAAATTCAAAGGGCCGTTGCCAGTCGCACTTTTTCTTGGATTCCCATCAAGCTGAATCTCATCGCGTAGCTTAGCATCATGAGTCCGTCAAACGAACCTTGGTTTGTCATTCCGGCCCAGGCTGAATCGAGCTCTTCCATTCAGTCCTTGACCCACCGTCATTCCGATTCCGCGACATACAACGAGGATGGTCTGGACCATCGTGCGTGGCCCTGGTTCGCTCGGATTTTCCTTTTCATTCTCTCCTCGGACCGAACACGCCGGAACATGCCGCTTTCCGAGTCTTGTAATGATAGACGGAAATGTGCTGCTAGTGTGAAGGCAACTGCGCCAGCATCTTTCTGGCGGCGGCGATGTCCGCCGCGTGGCTCGACTTCGGAGCAGTCTCGATGTATTGCGTAAATGCCCGCCGCGCTTCTTCGGGACGGCCAGCGCGAGCCTCGACCATTCCGATGTTGTAAAGCGCATCGTACTGCCGCGGATCGACCTGCACGGCGCGATTCCAGGCGTCGACAGCCCGGCTCAAATCGTTCGTCTGTGCGTAGGCCACTCCCAGCGTGTTGAGTGCCAGCGGCAATTTCGGATTCAACGCCAGAGCACGATTCAGATACGACAAAGCCGCGCGAACATCGCCTTCGCGCAGGGAGAGGATGCCGAGGTTCTGGAGTGCGGGAGCGCTGTTCGCGTCGAGTGAGAGAGCGCGCTCAAACTGTTCGCGCGCCTGCTGGCTCTTCTTCTGGTCGGAGAGAGCGACTCCATATGCGTTGAGAACATCGGGATTCTTCGTCGCCGCCAGCGGCGCGAGAAGAGCGACCGCAGCGTCCGGCCGTTCGGTCTCGCAGTAGAGCAGTGCAAGCTGGACGCGGTCATCGACGCTGGCTCCAGGATCGCGGATGACGATCACCAGTTGGTCGATTGCTTCGGCAACGAGATCATTCTGGCGCAGCATGAACGAGAGAATCTCGCGCCCCGCAACCATCGATGGGCGTTCCGCCACGACCTCGCGCGCCAGTTGGAGAGCGCGCGCATCTTCGTGATGCTCGAACGCGGTGATCGAATCGTGCATCCTTTCGTCGAGCGCGGTGAGAGACTTGGGATCGTCCGCGGCTGTGAACTGAGACCGCGACGGCGCCTGGCTGGTGATGTAGCCGAGGCTGCGAAGACGGGCGATCTCTTCCGGCGAGACCGTCCTCGGCGAAGCGTTCAATTCCGCGGTCATCCGCTGCAGAAGTTTCCTTCCCGTCTCCACGTCGCGGCGCCGTTGATCGACGAGATTCGCGGCTTCCTTCGGATCGCGCGGAAGATCGTAGAGCTCCGCAAGCGGAAGGTCGATGTACTTCAAGCCGCCGTGAATGACGCCTGTGAGTGGTGCCCAGCCGCGGTTCAGCGATGCCGACAACGCTTCGAAATAGCTGTCGCTTTGCGCCACCTCGCGCAACAAGGATTGTCCGGGAAGCTCTTTCGGAATCGCGATCGCAGCGGCATCGAGAATCGTCGGAACGATGTCCACGTGGCGCACGTACGCCGGCTCGACGTGATGGTCGATTCCTTTGCGCGCCACGATCAACGGAATCTTGAGCGTCGATTCATAGGCGAAGAGACCGTGGGTTTTCTCGCCATGGTCGCCGAGCGACTCACCATGATCGGCGGTAAGGATGATGAGCGCGTCAGGATCGGCGGCCAGGATCGGCCCGATCGCCTTCGACAACGAGTCATCGACGTACGCGATCTCGCCAAGGTATTCGTTGTATCGATATTCGGAGAGGAACGGCTCGGGCGGAAGGTACGGCGCGTGTGGATCGTACAGATGGACCCACAGAAAGCGTTTCTGCCCCTCCTTCTCGTGCCACCATTTTGTAGCGGCTTCGAGCACGGCCGTGGCCCGCCGTTCCTGCTCGACAAAGTCGACGCTCGCCTGCCCTTTCCCGTAATTGTCGTCGTACGTATCGAACCCTTGATTCAGCCCAAACCTCGAGTCGAGCGGAAACGCGCCGACGAATGCGCCCGTCGTGTAGCCACCCTGCCGCAGTCTGCTGGCGACGGTGAGATACCGCGGATCGAGCACAAACCCCGAGTTGTCATGCACGCCATGCTGATAGGCAAAGAGTCCCGTCAGGATGTTCACGTGCGACGGCAGGGTGACGACGTTGTGCGCGTGCGCGTTCGTGAAGATGATTCCGCGGCCCGCAAGCGCATCGATGAAGGGCGTTTTGACGCCCGTGTTTCCTGTGTATCCGAGCGAGTCGGCGCGCGTGGTGTCGATCGTGATGAGGATGATGTCGCGTGCGGGAGCACCCACGTGTCCCTTCACGCGGAACGCGATGAAGGTCGCGGCGGCGGCAACGAGCACTACGACAGCGATCGTCAGAACGATTGCCCAGCGGCGCTGCCGTCCGGCGCGAGGGGGTACTTCGGGAGGCAGAATGCCGGCAGTCCTGACGGATTCCTTCGCCGGTTCGGACGCAGTTCTGAGCCTCGATTTTCTCTTCATTCCGTGAACACGATCGTCATCTCAGATTCGACCTGAGGACCGGCGTCATCGCGGCGAGTCGCTTCGGCAGACCGCGAAGCTCGGGGTCCTGCGGAAAGTGTTGCAGGCCCTGACTCGTCCAGAACATCGCTCCCCCATCGTCACCAATCGCCTTCAGCGTTTCGGCGATGACGACATACGAATGAGGATAGGGTGCGGCCTTGACGGTATCGAAAACGATCTTCGTGGCCTCGTCCGTCCTGTGCTCGCTGACCAGCAACATGATGAGCGACGAGTAGGCGCGCGCATCCATGGGGAAGTCGCTGATCTCGGCGCGGAACTCGCGCTCGGCCTCTTCTCCCCGTCCGAGCCGTGCCAGCGCATCGCCGCGCGTCAGGTGGAGATTCACGAGTTTTGGCGGCGACTTTTTCTGCACGCGCGCGGCGGCCTGATCGAGATAGTCGAGCGCCTTCTGGTAATTTTTCCGATCCATCTCGATGCCGCCGAGGATCATTAACTCCGTCGTCGGATCGTTGACCGTCTGCATCGCGAGCTTCGCTTCCTGCTCGGCGCGCTCAGGGTTGTGACGCTCCATCCAGATCTTGGAGAGGATCTCGTGTGCCTCGCCGGGCTCGATCTTCACCGCGATTTCGGCATGCTTCTGCGCCGCATCGAGATCGCCGGTGGCGAGTGAAAGCTGCGCGACGTCGAAGATCAGCGCGATCGCGCCGGCGTTTTGACGGAGACCGTCTTTGGCAGCCTCGATCGAGGCAGCACGCTGCCCCATCGCCCAGAGGATTTTCGATTTCATGTCCCAGAGATCGACGATCTGTCCATTCGCGGCCAGAAGGGCGTTCGTGCGCCGGAGCGATTCGGGGTAGTTCTTATCCTCGAAGAGAGTGAAGGCCAGCCGGATCTCGTGAAGGACCCCGATTGTGGTCTTGGGATCGGGGAGCGGCTTGCCGGCTTGCGTCGTCGCCGTCGAACCGACGTATCCGAGGGCCGCGAGCTTGGCTGCTTCTTCAGGGTCAAAGCCGGAGGGTGCAACCGCGTCCTTGATGAAGGGGCCGATCGCGCTCTGCATCCGCACGTAGGCGCGGCGATTGTCCTGCACGATGTTTTTTTTCTCGCCGGGATCGGAGGCCAGATCAAACAGTTCCGGCAGCGGCGCCCGGATGAAATGATCGTTGCCGTTGATGAGCGACTCCATGTCGCTCCAGCCGAAGTGAAACTTTGGATAGTAGGTCTCGGAATAGACGGGACGTGTGGCTCCGCCATCGAGAAACGTCAGCAACGATTCTCCGGTTCGCCGGCCGGTTTGCGGCAGCGGCGTTTCGGTCCGTTCGA
This sequence comes from Thermoanaerobaculia bacterium, assembly GCA_036260495.1. Taxonomy (GTDB): domain Bacteria; phylum Acidobacteriota; class Thermoanaerobaculia; order Gp7-AA8; family Gp7-AA8; genus JADGNZ01. The sequence continues at coordinate 1,864 of DATAMS010000529.1, read as the reverse complement.
GAATCGTCGGAAAGACATCGACGAGCTGCACGGGCGTTTTCACCGACGCACCGCCACGCCGCGAATTCGGAAGTTTCACGAGCAGAGGAACCTGCAGTGCTTCCCGATAAAGAAACATCCCATGCTCTTCTTCGCCGTGCTCGTTGAGCCCTTCTCCATGATCCGAGAGCAGGATGATCAGCGACTTGTCGTAGAGATCTTTCTTTTTGAGATCGTCGATGAGAGCGCCGACGACCGAGTCGGAATAGGCGATCTCGCCATCGTAGTGATCCGGATACTTGCTGAAAAACGGTTCGGGCGGCTCGTACGGAGTGTGCGGATCGTAGAGGTGAAGAAAAAGGAAAAAAGGTTGCGAGCCTTGTTTGTCGAGCCACGGCTGCACTGCTCGAAGGGTCTCTCCTCCGTTGCGCTGGATTCTGCCGAGAACGAGCGTGGAAGTATCCATCGCCGTCGTTGAGTCTTCGAAGAAATCGAATCCTCGGGCGACGCCGGTCTCGTGGCGAAGTACAAAGGCCGAGACTGCGGCACCTGTGGCGTATCCGTTCTTCTTCAACAGTTGGGGCAGCATCGGGACCGACTCAGAAAGACGATTGCCGATGTTGTCGCGGACGCCCGTATCCGCTGGAAGCATGCCGGTGAGGATGGTGACGTGCGACGGCAGCGTGAGCGGAACATGGCTGTACGCCCGCTCGTACAGAATCGAGTCGGCGCGCAAAGCGTCGATGTTCGGAGTGGCCACACCTTTGTAGCCGTACGCGGGCAGATGATCCGAACGAAGCGTGTCGATGGAGATCAGAATGACCGGCGTCGTTCGCGATGGCGCACCGATGGACCGGCGGCCACACGAGACGAGCACCGGCATCGCCAGAAGCACGGCCAGTGAAAAGAACGCAAGCCGGCGCCGAAGCACCGCCGTCGAGGCGATCATTTCTTCGGCAATGCCGCGAGCATTGCCTTCGCATCCTTCGCTTCCGGCGAGTCGGGCGTGAGTGCAAGCACCTGCTCGAAGTCCGCGCGCGCTTCGGCGTTCTTCTTGAGCTGGGCATACGCCAACCCGCGGTAGTAGTAGCTGTCACCTGCCTTGGGGTTCAACTCGATGGCCTTGGCGAAGTAGGTCACGGCGTCGGTCGGGTTGTTCTTGTTCAGAAAAAGGATGCCGACATTGGTGTACGCGCTGGGATCAGTGATCGCCGACGCCGGCAGTTTCTCGAGCAGCGCTTTTCCTTTCTCGAGCTGCCCATTCTGCAGATAGAGATTCGCGAGAAGCACTTCCGCTGCGGTGTTCGCGGGATCAGCGGCCGTGATGGTCTCGAGCATCCCGATCGCCTTCGGAACATCGCCAGCGCGGTAGTACGCCTGCGCCATCACCTGCATGAGTTGATCGTGAATCTTCTTCGTTTCCGGCTTGTCCACCGGTACGAGTGCGAAGGCCTTCTCGAAATCGACCACCGCTTCCTTATATTTGTTTTGGGTCATGAACTCCTGACCCTCGGTGATCGCATCCGCCGCTTCTTTCGGAACCAGCGGAGTCGTCGCGACCGCGGCTGGCGCGGCTTCCACTTTCACCTCGGGAGCGAGCTCCGTCCGGATCATGGGCTGCCGCTGCATTTCGCTCACGCTGGCGGATCCCCGCGTGGTCTGAAATCCGGGAGCGACGATGTCGATGTTCCATTGGCCATTGATCAATCCGAGCGCGGACCAATGCCCATGCGCGTCAGTCTTGGACACGATCGGCGCGGTGTTGCCTGAGGGAAGGCCCACCGTAACCACGGCGCCCTCGACAGGCTTGCCGGTAGCCTTGTCGGTGACCATCCCCTGAAGCCGGCCGGTTCCGCGCACCTGCGCCGAGACGTTGGTCGTGGCG